>NZ_JAMYRK010000006.1:167500-186782 GCF_040321335.1 Mesorhizobium sp. M0437 | reverse complement strand
GCTTGATTTTTTTATTATGTGTCAGGGGCCGTCGGGGAGCCGCGCGGGGGGGGGTGCGTTGTTTAGGGAGGCCTCCGCTGCACTACCGCCCGGGCCGCGAGCGCGGGGGGGGGCCCGCGCCCGTCTTTAGCCCCCCCGAAGTCTTGGCACCCCCCTAAAACGTCAATTCGAAATTCGGCGGTGCCATCACCGCACGTCCGTTGACAAGCTTGCCGTCGATGAGGTTCATCGGCGGCGAGCCGACGAAGCTTGCCACGTAGGTGTCGCGCGGATTGTTGTAGATCTCGTACGGCGTGCCGGTCTGGACGATGCGGCCATGGTTGAGCACGCCGACCTTGTCACCCATCGACATCGCCTCGATCTGATCGTGCGTCACGAACAGGAAGGTGGCGCCAAGCTGCATCTGCAGGTTCTTCAATTCGATGCGCAGCGCTTCGCGCAATTTGGCGTCGAGCGCCGACAACGGCTCATCCATCAGGAATACCCTCGGCTTGCGCACGATGGCGCGGCCGATCGAGACGCGCTGCATCTCGCCGCCTGAAAGCCGGTCGGTCTTGCGGTCGAGTAGATGCTCGATCCGCAGCGTCCTGGCGGCGCGGTCGACGCGATCCTTGATCTCGGCATCGGGCAGCCGGCGGATTTTCGGCTTCAGCGGAAATTCGAGGTTTTGGCGTACGGTATAGCGCGGGTAGAGTGAATATTGCTGCAGCACCAGCGCCACGTCGCGCTCCGCCGCGCCCCAATCGGCGACATCGACGCCGTCGATCAAGACCTGACCTTCGCTCGGTTTTTCCAGGCCGGCAATCATGCGCAGCGTCGTCGTCTTGCCGGCGCCGGTCTCGCCGAGCAGGACGAAGAACTCGCCATCGGCGATGTCGAGATCGAGCCCGGTCAAGGCGGTGTGGTTGCCGAATTTCTTCGAGATGTTCTTGAGCTGGATGTGGGCCATCAGAGTCTCACTCCCAGCGATTTGCCGCTCGCCGTGTCGAAGAAATGCGCCTGGCCGGGATCGATTCTGACGAAGACTCTTTCGCCGGGGCCGCCGATGAAGCCGCTCTTGGTGCGCGCACGCAGCATCTTGGAGCCGACCTTGAGGTCGACGATGTCGAAGGAGCCGAGCGGCTCGACGATCTGCGTCTCCACCGGCAAGAACCCTTCGGCTGCTTCGCGGCGGACGAGGACGCCTTCCGGCCGGATGCCGAGCGCGAGTTGGCCGCCGGCATGGCCGTTGAGCTTCGACAGCAAGGCGCGCGGGAATTCGAAACCGGCGGCCGCATCGCCGACGGTGACCGAGGCCGACGAGGCTTTCTCGGTCACCGAAGCGTCGGCGACGTTCATCACCGGGCTGCCTACAAATTGCGCGACGAAAAGGTTCGCCGGATGCGAATAGACCTCGTCCGGCGAGCCAACCTGCTGCAGCACACCTTCATGCATGATGACGATGCGGTCGGCGAGGCTCATCGCCTCGATCTGGTCGTGGGTGACGTAGATGCTGGTCGAGCCCTGCTTGATGTGCAGCCGCTTGATCTCGGCCCGCATCTCCTCGCGCAGCTTGGCATCGAGCGCCCCGATCGGCTCGTCCATCAGCATCGCCTTCGGCCGCCGCACCAAGGCTCGGCCGATCGCCACGCGCTGCATGTCGCCGCCCGACAGCGCCGACGGTTTCTTGGCGAGGAGATCGCTGATCTGCAGCGTCTTGGCGACCGAGCGCACCTCGCTGTCGATCTCGGCCTTGCTCTTGCGCGTCGCCCTGAGCGGAAAGGCGATGTTCTCATAGACGCTCATATGCGGATAGAGCGAGAACGACTGGAAGACCATGGCGATATCGCGATCGGCGGCCTTGAGGTGCTGGACCGGCTTGCCGTCGATGAGGATGTCGCCGCCGTCGATCGTCTCCAGCCCGGCAATCGCCCTGAGCGTCGTCGTCTTCCCGCAGCCCGACTGGCCGAGCAGCACGATGAACTCGTTGTCGTCGATCTTCAGGTTGAGGTCCTTTATGACCTGCACGGCGCCGAAATATTTCTGGACGCCTCGAAGCTCGATCTGGGTCAATGCTGTGCCCCCGGATTTGCCCCTTGCCCGGTGCCGGCCTTCTCCTCCGGCGCGATCTTGGAGGTGATGTTGAAGCCGATCAGGCCGATCAGGATGATGGTCACGCCATAGCTGTGCAGCAGCATGTTCCACGGCTGGCAGAGCGCGATGATACCGAGCACCATCAGCACCTGGCTGCCCGGTTCGAGATATTTCTGGTTGATCTCGCGAAAGCTCATTTGCGGATCGCTCCAAACGACATGCCGCGCAACAGGTGATTACGGAGCAGGAAGGTGAAGATCGCGACCGGCAGCAGGAACAGGAAGGTTCCGGCGGCAATCACCGTCCAGTCCGGCAGGCCGGAACCGACCTGGCTGGGGATGAAGGGCGGTGCTGTCTGGGCACGGCGGCTGGTCATGATCAGTGCGAAGGCATATTCGTTCCACGCCGTGATAAAGCAGAACACGGCGGTGGCGGCGATGCCGGTGGCGGCCTCGGGCAGCACGATCTTGAAGAAGGCCTCCATACGCGTATAGCCGTCGACGAGGGCCGCCTCCTCATACTCCTTGGGGATCTCGTCCATGAAGCCTTTCATCAGCCACACCGAGAAGGACAGGTTGAAGGCGGTGTAAAGGATGATCAAGCCGATATGGGAATCGTTGAGGCCGACCGCCCGGTACATCAGGAACATCGGAATGGCGACGACCACCGGCGGCAGCATGCGTGTCGACAGGATGAAGAACAGTAGGTCCGCCTCGCCTTTTACCTTGAAGCGCGAGAACCCATAGGCGGTGAAGGTGCCCATGCCGACGGCCAGGACGGTCGAGGTTATGGCAACGATCAGTGAATTCATGAAACGGCTCGGATAGCCCGACCACTGCACCTGGCCCTTGCCGTCGCGCACAATCTTTTCGCCCCCATTGAAGACGACTCGCTCCCACCACGGCGCAGCCGCGTACTCCTCCGGCGACGGCGGGCTGCGCAACTGCGAACGCTTGGTGAACAACTTGACGAAGGGCGATATCTCCGGCTGGAAAACCACCGTCGGCGGAATGGTGGTGGCGAGGTTGCGCGGCTTGAACGCCGTCGAGGCGATCCAGTAGATCGGCGCCAGGAAGATGATCGTCACCAGCAGGACAGCGACGATGGCGACCCGGTTGAAGGTGATTTCGGAAGAAGTGCGGACTGCGGCCATCTCAGCGCTCCTTCACCTTGTTGAGGTATTTGACATAGATGTTGGTGATCGCCAGCACCATGATCAGCACGATGTAGGCGAGCGCGCAGGAACGCCCGGTCTGCCATTCCTGGAACGCCATCTTGTAGAGCCGGATCGAGATCAGCTCGGCCGTCGGCTGGCTGGTCAGGATGTAGGCGAGGTCGAAGGTCTTGAACGCCTCCATGGTGCGGAAGATGACCGCGATCATCAGGATCGGCGCAACCAGCGGCAGCGTTATGCGGAAGAAGGTGTAGAACGGCCCGGCCCTGTCGATCGCGGCTGCCTCGTAGAGATGCTTGGGCACGGCCGACAGGCCGGCCAGCGACAACAGCATGACGAAGGGCGACCACATCCAGATGTCGGTCAGCGCGACCGCATAGAGCGCCATTTTCGGATTCGACAGCCATTCGAAGGTGCCGAGGCCCAGCGCATAATTGATGATGCCGAAGGACGGATCGTAGAGCAGCTTCCAGAACAGGCCGACGACGGCCATCGACAGCATCATCGGCAACAACAGGAGCGTCGTCAGCAGGCCCTTGAGCGGAATGTCGCGATTGAGCAGCATGGCCACGCCGAAGCCGACGAGCAGCTGGCCGGCGACCGAGATGATGACGTATTTTGCGGTGATGGCGAAGTTGGACCAGACATAGGGATCGCTGAGCAGGTCGCGATAGTTTTGCAGCCCGACGAAATTCGCCGCCGCGCTGGTCGAGGCGCGGAAATCGGTGAACGAATAGCCCAGCGAATAGATCAGCGGGAAGATGTTGAAGACGATCAGAAACAGGATCGTCGGGATGATGAAGAGATTGCGGATCGAAATGTCGCTTAGACCGCGAGCGGCGGCCCGCGAGGACCTGTCCAGCGTGGTGATCATCGTGGTCGCCAAGACTCTGCTCCCGGTTCAAAAATCAGAAAAAGAAACGGAGGAGGCACGAACGCCCCCTCCGTGAAACTTCATACTTATTGGCCGCGGCCGTATTTCTTGAAGGTCGCGTTCCAGTCGGCTGCCAGTGCGTCCAGCGTCTCCTTGGCGGTGCCTTCGCCGCCGATCATGTAAGGATAGATGCGCTGGTTAAGCTGCTGCAGCAGTTCCGCGTATTCCGGAACCGCCCAGAAGTCCTTGACCTTGAACATGGTCTCGTAGAACGCCTTGTTGTAGGGCGTGGCGTTCTGGAATTCGGGCGACTTGAGCACGGCGGCACTGCAGGTGTAGCCGCCAAGCGCTGCCCATTTCTTCTGGGTCTCGTCCTTGATGAACCATTCCAGGAACTTCGTCGCCTCTTCCTGCTTCTGCGAGTAGGAAACGATGGAGATGCCCTGACCGCCGAGTGCGGCGAACTGGTCGCCGCCAGGTCCGGCTGGATTGGCGAAGAAGCCGGTGTTCTTGGCGTTCGGGTTCGACGCCTCGTTGATCAACGAGGGGAAGAACGCGAAGTAGTTCATGCTCATCGCGGCCAGGTTTTCAGTGATCGCCTGGTTGTCCTCGACGAAGAACGACTTGGCCCAGCCCGGAGGCGTGAACTTGTAGAGTTCCTTGTAGGCGTCGAGCGCCGCGATCGCCTTGTCGGAGTTGATGAAGCCATCGACCTTGTAGGTCTTATAGTCACCCAGCTCGCCGCCGAAGGAGAACAGCGCGTTTTCGAAGCCCATCGCCATCGCGTCATAGGAATTGTCGGTGTAGATGGCGATGCCGTATTTTTTCTGGTCCGGCCGGTAGAAGAATTCGGCGATGTCGCGTAGCGCCTTGAAATCCTTCGGCACGTCGAGATCGTAGCCATACTTGGCCTTGAAGGCTTCCTTTTCCTTGGGGTCTTCGAACCAGTCCTTGCGATAGGACCAGCCGACGGCGTCGCCTTCGAGCGGAATGGCCCAGTACTTGCTGCTGCCGCCCGGATATTCGGCATAGTATTTCACCGTGGCCGGTGCCATCACTTCACCGACCTTGTGCTTGTTGAAGAAGTCGGTCAGGTCGACATAGTGGCCACCGGTCGAGCCAGCACCAAGCCATTGCGAGTCGCCGACGACCATATCGTAGGCGTCGCCATGGGCGTTGAACTCGGTGAAGGCCTTGGTCTGGAAGTCGGGCCACGGTGTGGTTTCCACCGTGATCTTGACGCCGGTTTCCTTCTCGTACTCGTTGCCGAGTTCCTGCAGGTAATTGGCCGGATCCCATTCCGCCCAGAAGATTGTAAGTTCCTTTTCCTGCGCGTAGACGGACGTTCCGCAGGCGAGCACTAGGCCGATACCAGCAAGCAAGCTGGTCATTGTCTTGCGCATAATGATTTCCTCCCTTGTGCGCATTCTACCGTTCATGAGAACCGGCATCGAGGCCGGCCCTGGTAGTCCTCCCGTGACGGCACCGTTTCGGTCTGTGAGCCTCCTCGCTCGACGGAAACGGATCTCAGCCTTCACCTTTGATCCGCTTTATTTGTCCTGATCTGGTATTACCAATTTAAGAGGAACGTCAAGCCCTTTCTTGGACGGTGGCGGACACGCAGACAAGTTGGCTTCTGCGATATCTGCCTGTTTTCCCTGAATTTTCCTACTCCTTGATACATGAATGCCTTACTTGGGCCGCTGCATCGCTAGTAGCATGAATAGCCAGCTTGAAAATCTGGTCGAACCAGATTGGCGTCATCTCACGGCGGTCGTCGGCGCGATCCCATCTCCTTCAATCATCGATTCGGTCATAGCCGCGCGCACAAGAGCGCCGGCCGCCCATTGCGCAACCGACATCATACTGCGGCTATCCAATCCCCATATATCCTTTAAAACGATCAGCACCTCAACACCGAAGATCAATGACAGCGCCTGCGCGAGCCGCTTGAATTCGCGCGGCGGCAACCGGCCTTTGAGTGGCGCGATCGCATCTTTCAAAAGATCGACGCGATGGCCGCGCGTGAAGGCAGGTTCGCCGTCAAGCGTGCCTGCCTGTCGCTGCGCCCACTGGTCGAGCGACAGTTTCAGCGCCGCCTTGAACGTCGCTTCGAAGACCTCGATGCGCGGCATGGCGGTCTCGAACAGCTCGGCGACCCGGCGCTCGGGATCGGCAGAGCTCGATTTCCACGTAAGGATCGGCCCAAGCCCCTCATCGACCACCGCCTGCACCAACGCCGCTTGGCTCGGAAAATACCGATAGGCGGTGGCGCGCGAGACCTCCGCTGCCTCCGCCACCTCGCTGACGGAGGGCGTGGCGCCCGCCTGCATCAGCTTTGTCGCCGTCTCAAGCATGAGACGCCTGGTGCGCGCGCGGGCCCCGCGCTCTACTTGGGGGTTCGGCCCTTGGCTGGCACCGTTGTCCATTGCCGCTTGTTGACGTGAGACATTCATGTCAATACGATACGCGTGTCTCAAAAAATTGCAATGGCCCTTCGCGCCGTCGAACGGCCGGGCAAAAAGGGGCCGCAGCGCCGAGCACGCCCAAGACCGGGGAAACGCGATGAAGCGCATCTATGTGGTGGGCACCGCCGACACCAAGGGCGAGGAACTCGCATTTCTGGCCGATGCGGTCGCGGCTACCGGCGCTTCGATTGCCCGTGTCGACATCGGAACACGCGGCGCGACCGTGCCGGTCGATGTTTCGGCAGACGAGGTCGCCAGCCACCATTCCGAGGGTCGCAATGCCGTGCTCGGCGTCGACGATCGCGGCACCGCGGTGGCGGCGATGGCTGCCGCCTTTGCCCGGTTTGTCCAGTCGCGCAACGATATTGCCGGGATTATCGGCATTGGCGGCGGTGGCGGCACCTCGATCATCACCGCAGGCATGCGCACGCTGCCGCTCGGTCTGCCCAAGATCATGGTTTCGACGTTGGCCTCGGGTGACACCGCGCCTTATGTCGACGTCTCTGACATCGTCATGATGCCGTCGGTGACCGACATGGCCGGCCTCAACCGGCTTTCGCGTGTCGTGCTGCACAATGCCGCCCAGGCGATATCAGGCATGGCGACAAAGCCGGCGCCGCCGCCCGACGGCAAACCGTCCGTCGGCCTCACCATGTTCGGCGTCACCACGCCATGCGTGACCGCGATCGCCGATGAGCTTCGTTCGACTTATGACTGCATGGTCTTTCATGCCACCGGCACCGGCGGCCGCACCATGGAAAAATTGGCCGACAGCGGCCTGTTGTCCGGCGTCATCGACATCACAACGACCGAAGTCTGCGACTTGCTGTTTGGCGGCGTGCTGCCGGCGACCGAGGATCGCTTTGGCGCCATCGCCCGCACCGGGCTGCCTTATGTCGGCTCGGTCGGCGCGCTCGACATGGTCAATTTCTGGGCGCCGCCGACAATTCCGGAACGCTATCGCGGCCGGCTGTTCTATGAGCACAATCCAAACGTCACACTGATGCGCACCACTGCCGACGAAAGCAGAACGATCGGCGAATGGATCGGTACAAGGCTGAGCCTCTGCCAGGGTCCGGTTCGTTTCCTCATTCCGGAGAAAGGCGTGTCGGCGCTCGACATTGAAGGCGGCGCCTTCTTCGACCCTGAAGCCGATGCCGCTTTGTTCGAGGCGATCGAGCGTACCATCAAACCCGCCAAAACGCGGCGCGTGCTGCGTTTGCCGCTTCATATCAACGACCCCGAATTCGCCTGGGCTGCCACAACGGCCTTCCTCGACATCGCCAGACAGTGAGACACCAAGACATGGCCGCCATACCGCGCAAGAAAATCCTGGAGAAATTCCGCAAGATGATCGCGGACGGCGTGCCGATCGTCGGCGGCGGTGCCGGCACCGGCCTGTCGGCCAAGGCAGAGGAAGCCGGCGGCATCGACCTGATCATCATCTACAATTCGGGCCGCTACCGCATGGCCGGGCGCGGCTCGGCCGCCGGCCTGCTCGCCTATGGCAACGCCAACGAGATCGTCAAGGAAATGGCCTACGAAGTGCTGCCGGTAGTGAAGAAGACGCCGGTGCTGGCCGGCGTCAACGGCACCGATCCCTTCGTCATCATGCCGCTGCTTTTGGCCGAGTTGAAGACGATGGGTTTTTCCGGTGTGCAGAACTTTCCGACTATCGGCCTGTTCGACGGCCAGATGCGGCAGAGTTTTGAAGAAACCGGCATGGGCTTCGGGCTCGAGGTCGACATGATCGCCGAGGCTCACAAACTCGACCTGTTGACCACGCCCTATGTCTTCAACGCAGACGAGGCGCGCGCCATGACAACAGCTGGCGCCGACATCGTCGTCGCCCATATGGGGGTGACCACCGGCGGCTCGATTGGCGCGACATCGGCTAAATCGCTGGACGACTGTGTGAGCGAGATCGACGCCATCGCCAAAGCGGCACGCTCAGTGCGCGAGGATATGATCCTGCTTTGCCATGGCGGGCCGATCTCGATGCCGGACGACGCCAGATATGTTCTCGAGCGCTGCAAGGGCCTGCACGGGTTCTATGGCGCCAGTTCGATGGAGCGGCTGCCGGCGGAAGCCTCAATCGCCAGGCAGACGGCGGATTTCAAGGCGGTCACGTTCGGCGCTGCGTAGAGACCAGCAAACAGAAGGGTGGAACGATGACGGAGAACAGCAAGGTATTCGTATATCCAAAAGACGTCAGCGCCTTCGGCTTCGACTGGGGCAGGCTGTCGCTGACGGTCGCTCCCGAAGTGAACGGCGCAAAGCGATTTTCCGGTGGTGTCGTCGACCTACCGTCAGGCAAAGGCCATACGCGTCATAACCATCCGGGTGCGGAGGAGATCATCTTTGTCATCTCAGGCAATGGCGAGCAGATGGTCGAAGACGAGAAAGGCAACCCGGTCGTCGAGAAAGTCGGCCCCGGCTGCACCATCTATGTGCCGGAAAGCCGCTTCCACTCGACGCTCAATACCGGCGATGCGGCCATGCAGCTTTTCGTCGTCTATTCGCCGGCAGGGCCGGAACTGGCATTGCGGGAGTTGCCGGATTTCAGGTTGATCCGCCGGGCAGATAATGTCACAGGCTGAGGCCAATCTTCATCGCACGAGCGACCCTTGCTAGGTTGTTAGTATCGCTTCCCAGAGCGAGCCTATCCGGCAAAGTGGGGACATCGCGCTCTGATCGGAAAGCATCCGGCGAAGGTAAGCGCGCCACCCAATAGGACAAACAGTTTTCCGCTGCCTCCGGACCAAGCTGCCAGAGTACAAATCGAACAGCATTTCAGGGAACATGAAGCCCGGAACTTCAGAACATGCGACCTGTTCGGCTAGTTTGCGCGGAACGTCGAAACGTTCGAAGAGCGGCAGGACAGTCGTTTGGATGTTGGCAACGATGTTCGCGATTTCAGCCTGGCGGGTATGCGGGTTTGCGATGTTCCATGTCCGCCAATGATGCGGGGTTCGCAAATTGCCAAGCTGTCCACCGGCGACCCAATCGCTGACACTGGCGGGCCAAGCGCTTCGCTCGTCCCACTCCTTTATTGCCTTGCTGTAGACCGACGCATGCACGACGAGTTCGACGTACTCGCCGCCGACGTTCAGATAGTTTGATTGAAAGGAGATTTTGAATGCCCAGTCGCCGGCCCGACGACTCGCATGAGGACCGCTTTTCGCAAAGCGGAACCCAATCGGTTCGAACTCCATGGAGATCTGCTCGCACCCGTCGATAAAGACCTGCTTGGGCAGTTCGCGTTCCATATCGGCAAATGCTCGCTGGTGTGACCAATTGTTTGCTCGAACGAGGTAATCTCAAGAACGGGCTAGGTACCAGCGCCTAAGCCGCCCCCGCCCCTGTTCCAGCCCCGGCCCCGATCGCCGAACATGACGTAGCCGGCATCGGTCACCGCCACCGTGTCCTCCAGCTTGATGAAGCCGCGCGTCGGGTGGAGCATGGTCGTCTCGACCGAAAGCACCATGTTCTTCTCCAGCGGCTTTGCGGCATAGGTGCCTTCATATGTCACCGGATGGTTGGTCATCAGGAACGGCGCTTCATGCGTGATCAGCCCCATGCCATGCGCGAAAAAATCAGTATAGGCCGCAACCTTGGATTTCTTCAGAACGCCTTCGGCATGAGAAATCATGTCACCGCCCAGCGTGCCCGCCTTGACCTTGGAGAAGGCCGCCTGCTGCACTGTCTCGATCTCGGCCAGCAGATCCTCGAGTTCGGCGTCAGGGTCGCCCAGCACGCCCATGCGGCAAAGATCGCCGATATAGCCGTGGTAGTTGCCGCCGGAATCGATCGACATCACTTCGCCCCGTTTCCACGCCTGCGGCGAGGCTGCGCGGTTGTGGCTGGAGCCTAGCGTTAACAGGCAATATTCGAAATGCGCGCCGCGATTGGTCTCCTCGCGCCTGAGATGTTCGATGATCTCGCTCTTTGTCGTGCCTTCGCGTGCCCAGCCGATGGTCGCCAGCATGGAATCGGTGATCAGCTCCGAAGCGATGCGCAGCTTTTCCAGCTCCGCCTCGGTTTTGATTGCCCGCATGCGCTCCAGCATATCAGTCGCATCGATCAGCTTGGCATCCGGCAGCGCGTTGCGGATCAGCATATAGGCGTCGGACGGCAGGAAGGCGGGCTCGATGCCGATGCGGGCATTGCCCTTGGTGATCTTTCGCAAATGCTCGACCGCCAGATTGGCGGCATCGAGCGTACCCCAGCAGGCGGCATGCAGTGTCGGCGTCCAGAACGGATGATTCTGGTGCTCGCCGCCTTCCATGCGGTTGCCGATATAGGCGGCATGCTCCGGCCCACCTTTCTCATAGACAACGACAGGCAGATAACGGCTGTGGCCGATTGCATCCATGGCGGCGAAGAAGATGAACTTGTAGCCGCCAAGCAGATATTGCGTGTTGTGCTTGGAAGTGGCGAGCAGCACGTCGATGCCGGCCTCCTCCATCAGCCCGTCCACCCTGGCCTGGTCGAACGGCACGCTGCCGACGGCATTCTTGCCTGGGGCAATGTTCATGTCTCTCTCCCTGAAATCCCTTAGCCGGCCGCTCGCCGGCACCGGCTTTTCCGGCTCTGAACCTCGGCTATGCTTAAATGTGCATCATTTTGCCCGATCTGGTCCAGCCAGAACGGGCGAACCAGCCCCAAAAGCTGCTCCACCTGCTGCACTTTACTCCAGTCTGGTCCTGCTAGAACCGCGCGTCGAACCGTTTTCTGTACAACTGGTCCAGCGGACGGAAATTTCAAAGCCACGTAGAGATGCGCCAATTCCGTCTTTGGCGAAACCCCGCACAAGGCCCATAATCAGCTTTGCAGGATGCTTACGAGCGTCCGAGGGGTACGGCGGACCCGGCTGGGTCCGCGGAGAGGACGGAGTTCGATCATGCCAGAGTTCACCATTTCCAGACGTACAATGCTGGCCGGTTCGGCGTTGCTGTTGGCCTCCACCGCCATGCCGACGATCGGCTCGGCGCAGACGCCGAGAAAGGGTGGACGACTGGTTGTCGCCGCCGATTCCGAGCCGCGCAATCTCAATCCGGCGATTGTCGCCTCGAACGGCGTCTTCTTCATCTCGAGCAAGATCGTGGAAACCTTGGCCGAGGCCTCCTTCGGCGGCAAGGACGGGCTCGATCCGCGCCTGGCGCTCAGCTGGGAAGGTGCCGCCGACGGCATGGCGGTGACGTTCAAACTGCGCGAGGGCGTCAAATGGCATGATGGGAAGCCATTCACCTCAGCCGATGTCGCCTTCTCGGCACTGCAGGTCTGGAAGCCGCTGCAGAATCTCGGCCGCACCGTGTTCAAGGATCTGGAGGCCGTCGACACGCCGGACGAAACCACCGCCGTGTTCAAATTCGCCAAGCCGACACCGTTCCAGCTGATCCGCAACGCCTTGCCGGCGCTGAGCAGCGTGGTGCCCAAGCACATCTACGAGACCGGAAAGATCGAGGACAACCCGGCCAACAACGCCCCGGTCGGCACCGGACCGTTCAAATTTGCCGAACACAAGCCCGGCGAATATTACCGGCTGGAGAAGAACACCGACTATTGGGGCAAGGACGAGCCCTATCTCGACGAGATCATCTATCAGGTGCTGCCGGACCGCACGTCGGCGGCCAGCGCCCTGGAAGCCGAAGAGATCCAGCTCGCCGCCTTCTCCGCCGTGCCCCTGGCCGATCTCGACCGCATCTCCAAAGTGCCCGGTCTCAAGGTGATCACCAAGGGTTATGAAGGGCTGACCTACCAGCTCGTCGTCGAGATCAATCATCGCCGCAAGGAGCTGGCCGACCTGAAAGTACGCCAGGCGATCGCTCACGCCATCGACAAGGATTTCGCCGTCAAGACGGTATTCCTTGGCTATGCCGCCACCGCCACTGGCCCGGTGCCGAAAAACGACCCGCAATTCTACACCGCCGACGTGCCGACCTACGCCTTCGACGTTGCCAAGGCCAACGCCTTGCTTGACGAGGCCGGCTACAGCCGGGGCGATGACGGCAAGCGCTTTTCACTGAGATTGCTGCCGGCGCCTTACTTCAACGAAACCAAGCAGTTCGGCGACTATCTGCGCCAGGCGCTCGCCGTCATTGGCATCGACGCCCAGCTGGTCAACAACGACTCTGCCGCGCACATCAAGGCGGTTTACACCGACCACGCCTTCGACCTTGCGGTCGGGCCGCCGGTGTTCCGCGGCGATCCGGCGATCTCGACCACCATCCTGGTGCAGAGCGGTATTCCCGACGGCGTGCCCTTCTCCAACCAGGGTGGCTACAAGAATGCCGATCTCGACGCCCTGATCGCCAAGGCATCGGAGACGCTCGACACCGCCGCCCGCACCGAACTCTACAAGGAGTTCCAGAGAAAAGTTGCCGCCGACCTGCCGCTGATCAACGTCGCCGAATGGAGTTTCATCAGCGTCGCCCGCGATACGGTCAACAACATCGCTAACAACCCGCGCTGGGCAGTATCGAACTGGGCGGACACTTGGCTCGCGGGGTAAGGAAGTCTCTCCAGACTTGCGTGCCGCTTGTGTGGGTGCTCAGCTTCAGCGATGAGAGCTTTTTCGCGCCCCCCTCTGTCCTGCCCTCTTTGCCACCACTTGGCATCTCCCCCACGAGCGGGGAGATCGGCTGTCATTGTCGCTTTCGCCAATCTCCAGCGTTGCAAGACGGCCGGCATCGCCGAAACTGCCAATCTCCCTCCTTGTGGGGGAGATGTCCGGCAGGACAGAGGGGGGCGCCGTAAAGCGCGGCACCGAAGACTTGGCTCTCCTATCGGCGTTGCGCCATGACCCGCGCCGTCATCCTCCTTCGCCGCCGTCTCGTCGGCAGCATCTTCGTGCTGCTGATTGTCGTCATCGGCACGTTCCTGTTGCTCGAAGCCGCTCCCGGCGACGCGGTCGATGCCTACATCGTCTCGACCGGAGGCGACGCCGGCATGATCGAGCTGTTGCGTCACCGCTGGGGGCTCGACCAGTCGGAGCTGACACGGCTCGCCAATTACCTTTGGGCGCTGCTGCATCTCGATCTCGGCCAATCGGTCAGCTTTTCGCGGCCGATCCGCGATGTCATCCTCGAGCGCCTGCCCAACACGCTGCTGTTGATGGGGAGCGCCACGGCGCTCTCCTTCGGCCTCGGCTCGGCTCTCGGCATCTATGCCGGCGCCAGACCCGGCAGCTTCCGCGATCGCTTCCTGTCCATCGGTTCGCTGGCGCTCTATGCCGTGCCGGGCTTCTGGCTCGGGCTTGTGCTGATCATTGTCTTCGCCGTCGACCTGCGCTGGTTTCCGATCGGCGGCATCGAGAGTATCGCCTCGGCCAAGAGCGGCCTCGATCGCGCCGCCGACATCGCCCGCCATCTCGTCCTGCCGGTTTCGGCGCTCGGCTTCATTTATCTCGCGCTCTATCTGCGCATGATGCGCGCCGGCATGGCCGAGGTGTGGCGGCAGGACTTTGTGCTGGCCGCCCGTGCCAGGGGACTTTCCCGCCGTCGCATCGTGCTCGCTCACGTCGCCCGTAACGCGCTGTTGCCGCTGGTCACCATGTTCGGCCTGCAGTCGGCGCAAATGCTGGGCGGCAGCGTCGTCATCGAGAGCGTCTTTTCCGTCCCCGGCCTCGGCCGGCTGGCGCAGGAAGCGGTGGCCGCGCGGGATACCCCACTACTGCTCGGCATTATTCTCACCAGCGCTGTCCTGGTCGTCATCATCAACCTTCTCGTCGACATCGCCTACGCCTTCCTCGATCCGCGCGTCGGCGCCAGTGAGGCCGGCGCGTGAGCCCGCTTCGCCGCTTTCTCCGGACCCCGGAAGCGATCGCCGGCGCGGTCATCCTGGCGGCGCTGTTTGCCGTGGCGCTTGCCGCACCTTTGTTCTTTCCCGGCGATCCGCAGGCGATTGCCGGGCCGGCGTTGCTGCCGCCGTTCCAGGACTGGTCGTTGCCACTCGGCACCGACCGCCTCGGCCGCAACGTGCTTGCCGAGCTTTTCCACGGCGCCCGCACCTCGCTGGCGGTCGGGCTGGCAGCAGCCGCCGCCGCCCTTGCCGTCGGTGCCGTGATCGGCACGTTGGCCGGCTTTGCCGGCGGTCTTGTCGACGAGATGCTGATGCGCATCACCGACGCTTTCCAGACCGTCCCAGCCTTTCTGCTGGCTTTGGCTTTCGTCAGCATCGTCGGGCCGTCGCTCGGCGTCATCGTCGCTGCGATCGCGCTGGGCGCCTGGACCGGACCGGCACGCGTGGCGCGCGCCGAAGTGCTGTCGATCCGCGAGCGCGATTTTGTTGCCGGCGCCCGCGTCATCGGCATGCATCCGCTGGAGATCGCCTTTCGCGAGGTGCTCCCCAATGCGCTGCCGCCGGTAATGGCTTTGTCGTCGGTGATCGTCGCCGCGGCGATTCTCACCGAAGCGGCATTGTCCTTCCTCGGCCTTGGCGACCCCAACCGCGTAACCTGGGGCGGCATGATCGCCGAAGGCCGCGCCGTGCTGCGCACCGCGCCCTTCCTGTCGATCATTCCGGGCGTAGCGCTCGTGCTGACCGTGCTCGGCGTCTATCTCACCGGCGAAGGCGTCGTCGAGACCACGGCGATGAGGAGGAGCCTGTCGTGACGGCGCTTGCTTCGATTCGCAGTCTGACGGTGACCTATCGCCGCGACGGCGCCGAGGTGGCGGCGCTAAAGAATGTCAGCCTCGACATCCCCGCCGGCGAGCGCTTTGCCATCATCGGCGAGAGCGGTTCCGGCAAGAGCACGCTGGCGCTAGCCATTGCCGGGCTGCTGCCGGCCAGCGCCAGGATCGAAGGCCGTATCGATTGGCTCTTGCGCCCGCCACCAATGTTTGGTGCCAAGGCACCTGCCGGTCTTCGCGACCATGCTCCAATCGGTGGCCGTGACATCGGCTTTATTTTCCAGGACCCATCCGCAAGTCTCGATCCGGTGATGCCAATAGGCAAGCAGATCGCGGAAGTCGCCTACACCCATCTCGGCCTCAGTTGGCGAGACGCCTATGCCAAGGCAAAAACCCTGCTCGAACGGGTCCGTCTGCCCGACCCCGATGTCGCTTTGCTTGCCTTTCCACATCAGCTCTCCGGCGGCCAGAAGCAGCGCGTGGCGATCGCCGCAGCGATTGCGGCCGGGCCGAAACTGCTGGTCGCCGACGAGGCGACCAGTGCGCTGGACACCATCGTGCAGGCCGAGATTGTCGGGCTGATCCGGCGACTGGTGGCCGAGGACGGTATGACGCTGCTGTTCATCAGCCACGACATTGCGCTGGCCGCTGAGCTTGCAGAGCGCATAGCGGTGTTCCGGCATGGCGAGCTGCTCGAGCTCGATTCGACAGCCCAAATCGTCAATGCGCCGCGTCACGCATACACTCGTGTGCTGCTTGACGCTCATCTCGGCTTCGACGCCGAGCCGCTGTTGCGGCGAACATGACCAGTCCGCTGCTCGCCGTTTCCGGCCTGACCAAACGATACAGTCGCGGCGGCAAGACCATCGCCGCGGTCGACGACGTTTCCTTCCACATCGACCCCGGCGAGACGCTGGCGCTGGCCGGACCTTCCGGCAGCGGCAAGTCGACGATAGCTCGTCTAGTGCTCCGGCTCGTCGAATTCGATACCGGCAGTATCGAATTTGAAGGCAGCGATTTCCTGTCGCTGAACGGCGCTGCCTTGCGCGGCCGGCGCGCCCGTCTTCAGATGGTGTTTCAGGATCCGCTCGCCGCCTTGAACCCACGCGCCACAGTCGCGCGTGTGCTCGACGACCCTCTGCGCATCCATCACATTGCCTCCGGCCCCGAGCGCCCGCGCCGAATTGCAGCTCTGCTGGAACGCGTCGGCCTCAGCCCCGGTCTCGCCGGCCGCGCCATTCACGAGATTTCCGGCGGCCAACGCCAGCGCGTTGCAATCGCCCGCGCCATTGCCACGAAACCGTCGCTGATCGTGCTCGACGAGGCCGTGTCGGCGCTCGACGTTTCGGTTCGCGCGCAGATCCTGCAACTGCTGCTCGATCTTCAACGCGAGGAGCGCATCGCCTATCTGTTCATTTCGCACGATCTCGGCGTCGTCCGTGCCATCGCCCACCGCATGGCCATTCTGGACGCCGGGCGAATTGCCGAGAGCGGCGATGCCCGCAGCGTCATCGACGCGCCGCAATCCGCGATCGGCAAGGCGCTGGTGGCGGCAGCGCCAAGACTGTCAAGGATCGAACAGGACGCATCATGACCGACGCCGAAGCCCGAGCCGAAAAACTGTCGCGCGAACTCGATTCCGCCTTCCGCAACCGTGCCGATCTCTATCGTCTGTTGCTCGACGAGCTGACCGCGGAAGTTGGCGCGGAAAAGGCTGAGGCGATCATGATCCGCACCATCGAACGGCGAGGCAGGGAGGTTGCGGCGGCGGCCTTCGCCGATTTCGGCCCCAACGACGCACCGGCGATCGGCGAGGCGTTCCTGGCCGTCAGCCCGGATGGCGGCCGCATGTATCCGACCGATGTCGAACGCGGCCCGGACCGCATCGCCTTCAGGGTCAGGCGCTGCCCGCTGAAGGACGCCTGGGTCGAAGCCGGCATCGATGACGAGAAGCTCGCCACGCTCTGCCGCATCGCCGGCGCCTTCGATCGCGGCCTGTTCGAGGCCACCGGAGTGCGCTTCGACAACGTCACCTGGACGGCGGGCCACGGTTCCGGCTGCTGCCACATCGCCTTGACCAACCGCGATGCCGGTTAGAGCTGCAGCTCGAGCCATGTCGGGCGAAGAAGTAGAGTTCCGTTCCGTTGGGCAGCACGGAGCCAAACACCCCGGCGCCATAAGGCAAGCGGGGATTTTGACGTGTGCATTGCAAGGAATTCGTGCGGACAGTATCTGCCTCGGTGTCCCGCTGTGTCGGCTTCGTTGCTAAGTGTCCGGGTTGCTAAGTGTCCGGCCGGAGACGTCTTTGTGGGTTCATGGTTGTGGCCTCGAGCCACGGCAATCAAATCAATCCGAGATTCTGTCGGATTGCGGCATCCTTGTTCGTCTTCTGTAGGGGAGTTCCTGGAGGTGAACTATGAGCGAATTGCCGGTGGTCAAAACGCGACGCAAAGGCAAGACGCTTACGCAGAGCATGCTGATCCCAACCGAGAAAATGGTCGCTGACGAACTCCGGGCTGCAGGACCTGGCCACTTTTCGGACCTTGCAGAGTTACGACGTAAGCTCGCGGCAAAATACGGAGCAGACGCCTGCTGCCCAGTGACTGTGCGGCGGCACCTGGTGCATATCAGTCAAGACGGCAGCGCGCCCTTTTGGCGCGTCGTAAATCCCGATCGGCCATTCGCCCGACGTATGAGAGGTGGATCGGAGCACATACGCGAAAAATTGGCCGCGGAATGCTAAAGTGTCCTGTCGCCGTACTTCAGCGCATACGAAAACGGCCCGCACAAGGCGGGCCGTTTTCGAATTTGGTTGCGGGGACAGGATTTGAACCTGTGACCTTCAGGTTATGAGCCTGACGAGCTACCGGGCTGCTCCACCCCGCGTCAACCCTAGAAGTAAGCCTTGGCTCACTGGATTCAAGCTTCCGCCAAATGAAAGGGCCGCTTGCGCGGCCCGATATCCCGTTGGCGGGCCTGTTCGTAAGGAGAAGATTAAACAACGTGCGCTTGGCAGACCTGGCAGCGACCTACTCTCCCGCGTCTTGAGACGAAGTACCATCAGCGCTGGAGCGTTTCACGGCCGAGTTCGGAATGGGATCGGGTGCAGCCGCTCCGCCATAACCACCAGGTCGGCAAAACGCACGTTGCTCGAGAAGCTGTTTTCTGTGCCATCCATCTCGGCGCAATCCAAGGATTGTCACCAGAAATGGGCATTAGGAATGAGAACGATCAAGCCGATCGAACTATTAGTACCGGTAAGCTTCAAGCGTTGCCGCTCTTCCACACCCGGCCTATCAACGTGGTCGTCTTCCACGGTTCTCAGGGAATACTCGTTTTAAGGTGGGTTTCCCGCTTAGATGCCTTCAGCGGTTATCCCGTCCGGATATAGCTACCCTGCTATGCGGCTGGCGCCACAACAGGTCCACCAGAGATCCGTCCATCCCGGTCCTCTCGTACTAGGGACAGATCCTTTCAATATTCCTACACCCACGGCAGATAGGGACCGAACTGTCTCACGACGTTCTGAACCCAACTCACGTACCGCTTTAAATGGCGAACAGCCATACCCTTGGGACCTGCTCCAGCCCCAGGATGCGATGAGTCGACATCGAGGTGCCAAACAACCCCGTCGATATGGACTCTTGGGGGTCATCAGCCTGTTATCCCCGGCGTACCTTTTATCCGTTGAGCGATGGCCCTTCCACGCGGGACCACCGGATCACTATGACCGACTTTCGTCTCTGCTCGACTTGTCAGTCTCGCAGTCAGGCAGGCTTATGCCATTGCACTCAGCGAACGATTTCCGACCGTTCTGAGCCCACCATCGCGCGCCTCCGTTACTCTTTAGGAGGCGACCGCCCCAGTCAAACTACCCACCATACATTGTCCCGGACCCGGATAACGGGCCGCGGTTAGACATCCATAGTGATAAGGGTGGTATTTCAAGGATGGCTCCACCTGAGCTGGCGCCCAGGTTTCAAAGCCTACCACCTATCCTACACATGCCACTACGAATGCCAATGTAAAGCTATAGTAAAGGTGCACGGGGTCTTTCCGT
>NZ_JAMYRK010000006.1:0-162500 GCF_040321335.1 Mesorhizobium sp. M0437 | reverse complement strand
ATCGCGGACGGCCGCAGCGGCCCTCCCGACCGGCGCGAGGTTTCGGCGCGCTGGCTGTCGGGCACCTTCCTTACCGGCGTGACCTCGAGCGTGCTGATGGGCGTGGCGCTGTTTGCAGCGCTTGACGGCCGCCAGCAGTTGGCGACGCCACCCGAGATCGCCGAACTGATCAGCCTTGCCAGTGGCGACGATTCCGGTGAGATCGCCAAGACGACCAGGCTGGTGGCGCTGCGCCAGATCGCCAAGGCCAAGGATCGCCGGCGCATGGAAGTGTCGATGGTGACCAAGGTCGGCGACCGCGATGTCATCCACACCATGCCTTTCGTGCAGATCAAGATGGCGCTTGCCGCCGGTCACACGACCAGCCGGGCCTATCCGCCTTTCGACCCGATGCAGGTGTTTGGCAATGGCGACGATAATGCTGCCCAGCCGGCAGGCGCCGCCGCCAGCCAGATCTATGGCGCCAAGGTCGAAAGCGAGATGAGCTTGAAGACCGTCGATTTCCCGATCGAGACGGCGGCCTTCGACGAAAAGAGCGACCTTTCTGCCGACGAGGTGGAAAAGGTCGTGCGCGAGGCCGGCACCGATCTGAGCGACGGCGCTGTCCAGGTCGCTTCGCTGCATTATGTCGACCCACAGCGATTCGGTGACGGCTTCGCCGAAAGCATGGCTGGCTCCTATGACGTCAAGATCGTCCCGGAAAACGTCTCGGTGTCGCCGCGTGCCGCCATCGACGACCATGCGCCGGCTTTCGCCGAGGAAATCATCCCCTTCACCAAGGATCTCGACATTGCCGAGGCCTTCGCTGATTCGGGCTATACCGGCGAGGATGCCACCGGAATGGCCGAGGCGATCGCCAAATTGCTGAATGCGACGGCCCTCAAGGCAGGAACCGTGCTGCGCGTTGGGCTCGAGGTCCATGGCGACGCCGCCAAGATCGTTCGCACCAGCGTGTACGACAGGACCCAGCACATCGTCACCATCGCGCTCGACGACCACGACCAGTACGTGCCGGCGCAGGAGCCGGAGCCAAATCCCGAATTGCTGACGGCGTTCGACGATTCGCCTGCGCCCATAGTGCGCGGCAATCTGCCGAACATCTATGACGGCATCTACCGCACCGCCTATTCCTACGGCATGTCCAAGGCGATGACGCAACGGCTGATCAAGTTGCTGGCGTCCGGTGTCGACTTTCAGTCGCGCCTCAATCCCACGGACCGCATCGAGGTGCTGTTCTCGCAGCCCGATGGCGACGACCAGGCGTCTGACGAATCCGAGCTGCTTTACGTCTCCGCGACTTTCGGCGGCACGACGCGAAATTTCTACCGTTTCCAGACGCAGGACGGCAGCACCGACTACTTCGACGAAAATGGTAGCAGCGCCGAGCAGTTTCTGCTGCGCAATCCGTTGCCCAATGGCCGATTTACGTCAGGGTTCGGTGCCAGGCGCCACCCCATTTTGGGGTATGTGAAAATGCACACCGGCACCGACTGGGCAGCTCCCGTGGGATCGCCGATCATTGCCGCAGGCAATGGCGTCGTCGAAAAAGCCGGCTGGGCCGGCGGCTATGGCAAGCAAATCATCTTGCGTCACGCCAATGGCTACGAGACGTCCTACAATCACCAGAGCGCCTTTGCAAAAGACATCGAGCCGGGAGTTCGCGTTCGCCAGGGTCAGGTTATCGGCTATCTCGGCTCAACCGGCCTCTCCACCGGTCCGCATCTTCATTACGAACTGATCGTCAACGGCACAAAGGTCGATTCGATGCGCGTCCGCCTACCGGTCGGCAAGACGCTGAAGGGCGACGACCTCGTCGCCTTCAAGCGCGAGCGCGAACGCATCGACGACCTGCTCAAGCAGGAAGACGGCAATCAGTTGAAGGTCGCGAGCGCCAAGATCGAAGGCTGAGCCGACGTTTTTCGTCGTCAGCCGTGCTGATTCGCCGTGTCGCGCGCCCATGGCAGCCGCTCGCCGGAAACCGTCGTCCACGCGGTGATTGCCGAAAACAGGCAAAGCAGCGCGGTCACCGCGGCAACGGCGGCGAATGCCGCGTCGCTGGCGGCAAGTCGTGCCGCATCGAGGCCGGGCGCCAGGCCGGCTGGCGGCGGTTCGCCGAAACCCGGAATGCCGGAGCCGGCAGCGGTGCCGAGCACGCCAGCATAGACCCAGGCCGCCAGCGATCCCATCGCCGCCACGGCAATCAGGCCGCCGATGCGCGAGACGGCGTTGTTGATGCCCGAGGCCGCACCCGTATCCTTGTCCTCGCCCCCCCGGCTGACGGCGGTGGCCCCCGGCGCAACCCCCCGCGGGGGGGTTTTACCCACTCCGCGCCCCCGGGGCCCGGGCCGCGTGGGGCTGGGGGGGGGGGGGGGGTGGCGTCTTTTTTTTTTACCCCCCGCCCCGGCCCGCGCCCCCCCCCCCGCCCCCCCCCCCCCCCCCCGACAGCGGCGATACCACCAGTGCCATGCCGAGCCCCATCAGAGCCATCAGCGGGAATACCCCCAGCCAGAAATTGTGGATGCCCCGATAGGCCAGCAAGGCAAGTCCGGCAAAGGCAAGAGCCACAACCAGACTGCCGCTGGCGATCGGAAAGCGAGGCCCGATGCGGTCGGACCACTGGCCGACTGGTCCGGACAACACTGCGATCAATGCCGACAGCGGCAGGAAGATGAAACCGACCTCGGCCGCGCTCAGCCCCCATCCGGTGATCATGAGCATCGGCAGATAGAACAGATTGGCCGACAGCGCGAAATAAAGGAAGAAGGTCGCCACATTGGCGCCCGCGAACGCGCCGATCCGAAACAACGACAGATCGATCATCGGCTCGCGCCGCCGGCGCTCGAAGACGATGAACACGACGAGCAAAACCGCACCGGCGGCAATACTCGGGCCGGACATCAGCCCCTCCCCGTCGCCGCTCATCGAGGTCAGACCGTAAGCGAGAGCTCCGAACGCCATTATGGCGAGTGCAGCGCCGCCGAGATCGAGGCTGCGCTTTTCCGCCGGCGCGTCGGCAGGGACCTTGGCCAGCAGAAGATAGACCGAGATAAGGCCGAGCGGCAGATTGATGGCGAAGATCGCCCGCCAGATGCCGTCGCCGAACGCCGACAGCACGAAGCCGCCCAGCACCGGGCCGAGCGCCGTCGTCAGTGCTGATGCTGCGGCCCAGATGCCGATCGCCCGGCCGCGTTCCTTTTTCGGATAGGCTTTGGCGATAATGGCCAGGCTGCCCGGCACCATGATGGCCGCTCCGACACCCTGGATAGCCCGAAACGCAATAAGCACCGCCGGGTTAGGCGCCAGCGCGCAGGCAAGCGAGGCGGCAATGAACAGGACGATGCCGGCGACGAAGGAGTGGCGCAGGCCGAAGCGATCGCCGGCGGCGCCGCCGACGAGAATGAGGGCTGAGAGTGTCAATGCGTAGGCATTGGAAATCCATTGTGCCTCGGCGAGGCTGGCGCCGAGGTCGACGCGGATCGCCGGCGTCGCAATGGCCAGGACCGACCCGTCGATGAAGCCGAGCGCAGAAGCCAGGATCGCGGCGATCAGCACGAACCGCCGCTGCGCCTGCGGACAGAACGTATCGGCGGGAAGTGAGCCGGTCAGGGGAACGGCGCCGGTACCGACTTTGGTTGGCGTGTGCATGCCGCCTTACCTAGATCGCCGGCGCGCCGGCGACAACCGGCCAGTAAGCTGTTCTCGTTGAAACCAGGCCCAAACTGGCCACACAGGCAGGATCACGCCGCTCAGGGTGCAAACGGCAAGTGCCGTGCTAAGCTTCTCGCAGCGCTACAGACAAGGGGGAAATACCGCATGAAACGACCGCTCGAACCCTCGGCGGAAGGACGCGGGCGCGTCGTCGGCATCACCGACGGCGTGTTCGCCATCGCGCTCACCCTGATCGTTCTCGAGATCAGGGTGCCGGCGCATGAAACGGTGCATTCCGAACGCGAGTTGATCACAGCGATCACAGCACTGGCGCCGCGCTTCCTGACCTATGCGCTCAGCTTCCTGACGCTGACCATCTTCTGGTTCGGCCAGCAGGCGCAACACGGGCTGATTGCAAAATCCGACCGGCGGCTTGCCACGCTGAACCTCTGCTTCCTCGGCTTCATCGCCTTGCTGCCGTTCTCGACCGACCTTCTCGCCGACTTCCTCGAATTCAGGACTGCGGTGCTCGCCTACTGGTTCAATCTTTTGATGCTCGGACTGACGCTGCTCGCCAGTTGGCGCTACGCGGACAAAAACGGATTTCTGGCCGAAGGTGTCGACGCGGAGACCACCCGAACGGTCTATCTGCGCATCGTCAAGGCACAGATCCTGTGGGCCGTCGGCGCTGCACTTTGCCTGATCAGCCCGTTGCTCAGCGTCGGCTTCATCCTGGTGGTGCAGCTGATCTATGCCGCAGCGCCGCGCGCGCCACTGCTGCGCAAGGTCATCGGGTGATCCGGGCGCGGGCGTTGCGCTTTAATCGACGAACTCCACGATAACGCCGGGCGTCACGATCTTGGCAAGCTCGCGCGCGTCCCAATTGGTCAGCCGCACGCAGCCATGGCTTTCGGTCTTGCCGATCTTGGACGGATCCGGCGTGCCGTGGATGCCGTAGGTCGGCTTGTCCAGCGCAATCCAGACCGAGCCGACCGGGCCGTTCGGCCCCGGCGGGATGGTCAGGATCCTGTCGTTTTCGCCCTGCTTGAAATTGATGTTCGGGTTGTAGGTGTAGTTCGGGTCCAATGCGACACGCGACACCGCATGCGTGCCGGACGGCGACGGCGTGTCGGACGAGCCGATAGTCGCCGGATAGGCTGCGACCAGCTTGCCCGCCGCATCATAGGCGCGGACCTGCTTATTGGACTTGTCGGCGATGATGCGCGCCACCGGCGTCGCCACCAGCCTGCCGAAATTGGCGACCTTGATGATGGTGCCCGGACGATTGAAATTGGCGTCCGGATTGAGCTTGTTCAGATAGGTTTCATCCATATGGAAGCGCTCGGCCAGCGCTTCGGGTACCGACGTGTAGCCCATCCGATCGAGCTGGGCCTTTTGGCTGTAGTCCTCCGGTATCGAGGCGACATAGGGACCGGCCGCATCCTCGGGCGTGATCGTATATGAGGCGAAGGCATCGCCGCCGGATTGCGCCAGGGCCGCCTGGATGCCGATTGCGTCGGTCGATTTCAGATTGCTGCCGGTGATCTCATTATAGGCGGCGAGCGCCTTGTCGACATTCGAGCCGAAGCGTCCGTCGATGACGCCGGGCGATGCACCGGCACGGTCGAGCAGCACCTGCAGTGCCGCCACGTCCTCGCGGGCGCCGAGCGCAAGCGACGGGTCGACCGCCGTCTTGCCGCCAGTGCTTGGCGGCGGGGCTGTATCTGGCGGTAAGGCCGCCTGCTCGTTCGGCCCCGTCGGCTCGACCGGCTCGATCGAGGCCTCGTTGAGCGGCTGGCGCTCGATGGTGCGCGGCTTTGCCTCCGGATAACCATTGCCGTAGCCGTCATCCCGTGGCGCTTCGGGGAAGGCTTCCACCGAATTGTCGCCATTAAGATCGTAGTCGTCGGCCGGCGGCACGATGATCCTGCCCTCGTCTTCCAACTGCCTGCGGCGGTAGCGCGCCATGTCCTGCGGGTCGTCGAGATAATAGCGGTCGTCCTCGACCGGTCCGAGATTGCGCAAGCGCTCGCGGCGCAAGGCACGGCGGTCGAGCCTGGTCTGCGGCGGCTGGATGGCGATAACCTTGCCGGTCTCCGCATCGACGATGACGCGGTTTCCCCTGGCGTCGTAATAGATGTCGAGATTGCCGTTCTGGGCGACAAGAATGCCGCCGCCATTGGCGGCACGAACCACCCGTGGCGCGGTATCCACTATTGGCGAGGCCATCGCATTCGACGCCAGCAGCCCGGCAGCAAGCGCTGAAAGGGTGAAGATGGTGCGCAACATGATGGCCAAATTCTCCGGTCCGTAATTGCCGCCGCCGGCATTGTCTCTTCAAAGCGCCGCGCGTCTTTTTCGACGCGCAAAGGACGCTCTAACGCTTTAAATCTCCGCATCGTGCTTTGCGAAAATCAAAACTCGATTTCGGGCCGATGTGGTAGGCGAACCCCTTCGCCAGCAAATCAGTTGCCAACGATAAGGTTCCAATATGAACCGGGCATGAAGATGGCGGATTTCTGACCGATTAACCGGCAGCGAGTCCCAATTCCTTGCGCGCCTGCTTCGTCAGCTTCAGCACGACAAGACGGTGGCTTTCGCGCAGGTAATCCTTCAGCGCGCCATCATCCATGCTTTCGCCGGTCTGGCGCTGGATCCATTTCATGCCGCGTGAGGCAAGATAGGGCGCGGGCCGAAGGCCCGGCTGCTCCCTCAGCACGTCATAGGCGATGTCGGAGCATTTGAAGGTAACGAACGGCTCCTTGCCCTCACTCCAGCCGCCGATCGCGAAGACCTTGCCGCCGACCTTCCAGACATGGGCGCCGCCCCACTGCACGACATGGGTCGCCGAAGGCAGCGAGGCGCAGAAGCTGTTATAGTCGTCCAGCGTCATCTGCGCCCCGCCAGTGATGTTGGACCATGAACCGAAGGCCGGCGTAACAAAAGGGTATGCCGGTTTTTCGGAAAGGATCATGGTCGAGATTGAAGATAGGAATTCCATCCCGATTCGATCGGGATGGAACAGGTCCTTGGCTTGAGCTCAGGCGGCCGCCTCGGTTGCCACGACCGCGGGCTTCGAGCGGAAGTTCAAGCGGTCGGAGCCAGCGGTGACCTTGACGGTTGAGCCGTCGAGGATCTCGCCGAGCAGGATCTTTTCCGCCAGGGGGTCCTGCAATTCCTTCTGCATCACCCGCTTCAGCGGCCGCGCGCCATAGGCCGGGTCGTAACCCTTGGCCGCCAGCCAGTCGATCGCCTCCTGATCGAGCGAAAGCGATATCTTGCGGTCAACAAGCAGGTTTTCCAGCCGCTTGAGCTGGATTTGGACGATCTGGCCCATATCCTGGCGGCGCAGCCGGTGGAACAGGATCACCTCGTCGATGCGGTTGAGGAATTCCGGCCGGAACGAAGCCCTGACGACATTCATCACCTCGTCGCGCACGACGTCGACATCCTGGTCCTCGCCGAGATTGACCAGATATTCGCCGCCGAGATTGGACGTCATGATGATCAGCGTGTTGCGGAAGTCGACCGTGCGGCCCTGCCCATCGGTCAGCCGGCCGTCGTCGAGCACCTGCAGCAGCACGTTGAAGACATCAGGATGCGCCTTCTCGATCTCGTCGAACAGCACGACCTGATAGGGCCGGCGCCGCACCGCTTCGGTCAGCGCGCCGCCTTCCTCATAGCCGACATAGCCGGGAGGCGCGCCGATCAGCCGGGCGACCGAGTGCTTCTCCATGAACTCCGACATGTCGATACGCACCATGGCGCTCTCGTCGTCGAACAGGAAGCTGGCCAGCGCCTTGGTCAATTCGGTCTTGCCGACGCCCGTCGGTCCGAGGAACATGAACGAGCCGAGCGGCCGGTTCGGGTCCTGCAGGCCGGCGCGCGCACGGCGCACGGCTTTCGACACTGCCTGCACCGCCTCGCCCTGGCCGACGACGCGCCTGCCGATCTCGTCTTCCATGCGCAACAGCTTGTCGCGCTCGCCTTCCAGCATCTTGTCGACCGGGATGCCCGTCCAGCGCGAGACGATATGGGCGACGTGATCGGGGCCAACCACTTCTTCGACCATGCCGGCCTTGCCATCCCTGGCTTCGGCCTGCTTCAGCTGCTTTTCGAGTTCCGGGATCTTGCCGTAAGCAAGTTCGCCGGCGCGCTGGAATTCACCCTGGCGCTGGGCGATGGCAAGTTCGTTGCGCGCCTCGTCGAGCTGTTTCTTGAGGTCGGCGGCAAGCCCGAGCTTCTGCTTCTCGGCCTGCCATTTCGAGGTCAGCTCGGTCGATTCCTCCTCGAGGTTCGAGAGTTCCTTCTCGAGCCGCGCGAGCCGGTCCTTCGAGGCATCGTCCTTCTCGACCTTCAGCGCCTCGCGCTCGATCTTGAGCTGCATGATGCGGCGGTCGATCTCGTCCAGCGCCTCGGGCTTCGAATCGACCTGCATGCGGAGCCGCGACGCGGCCTCGTCGACCAGGTCGATCGCCTTGTCCGGCAGGAAGCGGTCAGCGATGTAGCGGTTGGACAGGGTTGCGGCCGCGACCAGTGCCGAATCCGAGATGCGCACCTTGTGGTGCTGCTCGTATTTCTCTTTCAGGCCGCGCAGGATCGAGACAGTGTCTTCGACCGTCGGCTCATTGACGAAGACCGGCTGGAAGCGGCGGGCAAGGGCCGCATCCTTCTCGACATGCTTGCGGTATTCGTCGAGCGTGGTTGCGCCGACACAATGCAGTTCGCCGCGGGCGAGCGCCGGCTTCAGCAGATTCGACGCGTCCATGGCGCCATCCGCCTTGCCGGCACCGACAAGCGTGTGCATCTCGTCGATGAACAGAATGATGCCGCCGGCGGCAGACGTGACTTCGGAAAGCACCGCCTTCAGCCGCTCCTCGAACTCGCCGCGGTATTTGGCGCCGGCGATCAGCGACCCCATGTCGAGGGCCATCAGCTGCTTGTCCTTGAGCGATTCCGGCACATCGCCATTGACGATGCGCAGCGCCAGCCCTTCGGCGATCGCCGTCTTGCCGACGCCGGGTTCGCCGATCAGCACTGGGTTGTTCTTGGTGCGGCGCGACAGCACCTGGATGGTGCGGCGGATTTCGTCGTCGCGGCCGATGACCGGATCGAGCTTGCCCGCGCGGGCGTCCGCCGTCAGGTCGCGCGCGTATTTCTTCAGCGCGTCGTAGCCCTGCTCGGCGCTCGCCGAATCGGCAGTGCGACCTTTGCGTACGTCGTTGATGACCTGGTTCAGCGCCTGCGGCGTGACACCCGCCTTGGACAGGATGTCGGCGGTCTTGGCCGATTTTTCCATGGCCAGCGCCTGCAATAGCCGTTCGACGGTAACGAAGCTGTCACTGGCCTTCTTGGCCAGTTCCTCGGCGGTCGAAAACACCTTTGCCAGCGGCTGCGCCAGATAGAGCTGGCCATTGCCGCCCTCGACCTTGGGCATTGCCTCCAGTGCCGTTTCGACGCCGAGCTTGACGTCACGGACATTGCCGCCGGCGCGCTCGATCAGCGACGCAGCCAGGCCCTCGTCGTCATCGACAAGGACCTTGAGGATATGCTCGGGGGTGAATTGCTGGTGATTGCGGGAAAGCGCCATGGTTTGTGCGGACTGGATAAAGCCGCGCACGCGCTCGGAATATTTTTCAAGATTCATGCCTGTCTCCTTCCGTCACCGGCCCGCTTCGCGGCACCGGATCAGATTGCGGTGACGGACCCGCCCGTTCGAGCCGGATCCTGTTCACGCAAGATATGGGACGCAAACCACGGACCCTCAAGACGCCTCGACACTGGCGAATGCATAATATTCCGAGCGCGCAAAGCAAAAACGGCGGAGATTTCTCTCCGCCGCCTGGGGTAAAGGATGCGCTAAGATCGACTGAACGTTTTTCCGATCAATTCTCGACGTCTGCGATCACAGCTTGACCGCCGGGGCCTTCAGCCGGCGCTGCATCGACATTGCCAGCGTCGGTATTGCCAGTCTCGGCATTGCTTGTCTCGGCACTGCTTGTCTCGGCACTGCCAGTCTCGGCACTGTCAGGGCCGGCGTTGTCGTTGCCGCCATTTGCCTGTTCGACATCGAGGCGCGGGCGACGCGGACGCCTGGGGCGGCGGGCCGGGCTGTTTTCGGCCGCGGCTTCGTTGAGCTCGGCCTGGGCGGCGAGACCCGCCGGCGAAAGGTTGTCGAATTGCGGTGCGGGCTCGCTCACAAAGACCGGCCCAGCGGCCGGCACGGGCTCCGCCTGCGCCGGCGTCTCGTCGCGCCGTGGCTGTTCGGCGCGCTGGCCACCCTGCTCGCCGCGCGCGCCATACTCGCCGCGCTGGCCGTTCTGGCCGTAACCGCCATTGGGGCGACGGTCGCGGTGGCGTCCGCCATTGTTGTCGCGGCCGTCACGGTTGTCGCGGCCGCCCCGATTGTCGCGGCTGTTTTCCTGGTTCAGAGCCAGCTCGGCCGGCGTGCCATCGATGACCGGCTGCGGGCCGGCACCGTGATTGGCCGCCGAACCCGACGTCTCGTTGGCATTGTTGTTGCCGGCATTGTCGAACTCGTCGCGATCCTCGTCGCCGTCATCGTCGAAATCATCGCGATTCTGCTGCGCGTTCTGGATCGGCATCTGCGCCTGAGCGGCTGCGATGATGCGGTTATAGTGCTCTGCATGCTGGAGATAGTTTTCCGCCATCACCCGGTCGCCGGAGCTTTGCGCGTCACGGGCAAGGGTTGCGTACTTCTCGGCAATCTGCTGAGCCGATCCGCGGATCTTCACGTCCGGGCCGTTGCTCTCGTAGTTGCGCGTCAGGGGATTAGGCCCCTTACGGTTGTTGTTGTTATTGTTGTTGCCGCCGCCGCCATTGTTGTTGCGACCGCGCATGCGCCTGTTTTGCTGTTGTGGCCTCATTAGACTCTCTTCACTTTGAAATTTTCGAAAAACTCTTCACGAACGGAGGCGCTCATGCGGCCAGCCGTTTCGTTCCTTCACCGGCGTTCGCCCGCATCAATTGCGTTGGCGCCACGTGCCATCCTGTTCCGGTTACTTCACTTGCCGGACGATTCCCGCACGAAGCTTGGGCGTCGTTTGCGCAAGAAGGCAGCTATTTCCAAGGAAAACCGAATCGCTAAGAGCACTGCCTGCTTCGTCTCATCCGGTTAAGGCGACCCTAGCCGCATTCCCCGGTATTGCCAAGCGCTTTTTTCGCACTGCATCACGGCTTTCACCGTTCGAACACAAGAACTCTGTCGTTTCCGCCGAGATCACGAAACACCCCGACCGAACGGTACCCGGCCGCGGAGAATATCTCCGTAACCTGTTGGTGCTGCGTATGGCCGATCTCGACCGCAATCCTGCCTTGGACTTCCAAATACGCTGCCGCTCCCGCGGCGATCTTCCTGTAGGGGCTCAGACCGTCCACACCGCCATCGAGGGCCTGGCGTGGATCGAAACCGCGGACCTCGTCCTGCAGATTTCCAATGTCGTCTGAGGGTATATAGGGAGGGTTTGCGACAATTACATGGTACCGGCCAGAAACTTTTTCAAACCAGTCGGATTTGAGCGGCGTGAACCGGCCGGCGAGCCCCAATTCCCCGGCATTACGCATGGCTGTGGCCAGCGCCTCCTGCGAAATGTCAACGCCGGTGGCGGTCGCGGCCGGAACGGCGCTGAGCAGCGCCAGCGCGATGGCACCGGTACCGGTCCCTAGATCGAGGATGCGGCAGCAGCCCTCGCGTGCCGCCATTGCCTTGACGAAGGGCAGTATAGCCTCGACCAGCGTTTCGGTATCCGGCCGCGGCTCCAGCGTTTGCGGCGAAAGCGAAAGGCGCAAGCCGTAGAATTCGCGGTAGCCAAGGATTCGGTGTACCGGCTCGCCGGCGATGCGCCGCCGCAAGGCGGCTTCGATTACCGCCGTCACGTCCGTATCGACAGCGCGCCCGGGATCGGCGATGGCCTGCGTGCGACTGGTGCCGGAAAAATGCTCGACGATCAGCCTGGCATCGAGCGCCGGATCCGCGATCCCGGCTGCGGTGAGCCGGTTTCGCGCCTCCCGCAGCAGCGGCGCCAGCGTGGCGGGCAGGCTGTCAGCCATCGATGCCGATATCGGCGAGCAGCTTCGACTGGTGATCGGCGATCAGCGCGTCGATGATCTCGTCGAGTTCGCCCATCATCACCCGGTCGAGCTTATAGAGCGTCAGGTTGATACGATGATCGGTGACGCGACCCTGCGGAAAATTATAGGTGCGGATGCGTTCCGAGCGGTCGCCCGAGCCGACCTGCGACTTGCGCGATTCGGAACGTTCCTCGTCCGCCTTGCTGCGCTCGAGGTCGTAGAGCCTGGCGCGTAGGATCTGCATGGCCTTCGCCCGGTTCTGGTGCTGCGACTTTTCCGCCTGCACCACCATGATGCCGGTCGGCAGATGGGTGATGCGCACGGCCGAATCGGTGGTGTTGACGTGCTGGCCGCCGGAACCCGAGGCGCGCATCGTGTCGATACGGATGTCTTCGGCCCTGATGTCGATGTCGACCTCTTCGGCTTCCGGCAGCACCGCGACCGTCGCCGCCGAGGTATGAATGCGTCCGCCCGCCTCGGTCGTCGGCACGCGCTGCACCCGGTGCACGCCGGATTCGAACTTCAGATGGGCAAAGACGCCCTTGCCCGAAACGGTGGCGATGATTTCCTTGTAGCCGCCGACCTCACCCTCGCTGGCCGACACCGTCTCGAAACGCCAGCCATGCGCCGCGGCATAGCGCTCGTACATGCGAAACAGGTCGCCGGCGAAAAGCGCCGCCTCGTCGCCGCCGGTGCCGGCGCGGATCTCGAGGATGGCGTTCTTGTCGTCGGCGGCATCCTTGGGCAACAGCAGGATTTGGATGTCCTTCTGCAGCGCCTCGATGTGATGCTTGACCCCTGGCAGGTCGGCCTCAGCCAAGGCCCGCATCTCGGCGTCGGTGCCCTTGTCGGCGAGCATCGCCTCCAGATCGCCCTGTTCGTGCTCGGCGGCGCGCAGCGCCCTGATCTTTGCCACCATCTCCTGGATGTCGGCATATTCGGAGGCCATCCTGACATAGGCGTCCGGCGCTGGCCCGGCCGACATCTGCGCTTCGAGCATGTCGAAACGCTTGACGACTTGATTCATACGGTCGCGGGGCAGGTTGATCATGGCGAAGTCTATAGCGGTATAGAGCGGTCGTCGGCAAAGGCTTGCAGCAGCGCCCGCATCGGCAGGCCATGCGCCGGCGCCATCAGATTGTCGTCGAAGAACGCTTCCAACTCGCTGAGCGGCAGTTCCGTCAGCATCGCCTTGACCGGGCCGATCGATGCCGGCGACATCGAGATCGAGCGGTAGCCAAGGCCGATCAGCGCCATCGCCGAGATCGGCTTGCCGGCAAGTTCGCCGCACAAGGTCACCGGCGTCTGGTTGCGAGCCCCGGCATCGGCAATTTGCTTCAAAACACGCAGGAACGGCGTCGACAGCGGGTCGAAGCGGTCGGACAATTGGGTGTTGCCGCGGTCCACCGCCATGACGAACTGGAACAGGTCGTTCGAGCCGACCGAGACGAAATCGACCGCCTTCATCAGTTCGTCGAGCTGGAACAGCAGCGACGGCACCTCCAGCATCGCCCCCACCTTGAGGCTGGTCGGCAAATGATGGGCAAAGCGCGACAGATGCCGGACCTCGCGGTCGATGATCTCGCGCGCCTGCGCGATCTCGCCGAGTTCCGTCACCATTGGCAGCATCAGTTTCAGTTCGCGTCCGCCGCACGCCTTGAGCAGCGCGCGGATCTGGGTGCGCAGCAATCCTGGCCGGTCGAGCGTCAGGCGGATGGCCCGCCAGCCGAGAGCCGGATTTTCCTCCTGGATCGAGCCCTTGAAATAGGGCAGCACCTTGTCGCCGCCAATATCGATGGTGCGGAACGTCACCGGCTTGTCGCGCGCCGCCTCGAGCACGTCACGGTACAAGCGCTCCTGGGCTTCCGCGCGCGGAAAGGTCGAGGCGACCATGAATTGCAGCTCGGTGCGGAACAGGCCGATGCCGGCCGCGCCCGCTTCGGCCAGTTGCGGCAGGTCGACCGCCAGCCCGGCATTCATCAGAAGGTCGACCTGGACACCGTCCTTGGTCACCGACGGCTTCTTGCGCAGCTCGCGGTAGACCTCCTGCCGGCGCGCCCGGAAACGCACTTTCTCGGCATAGGCCGCCTCGAGGTCGGGCTGCGGGCGCAGATGGATCGCGCCTTCCTCGCCGTCGACGATGATGGCATCGCCGTTTTCCGCCATGGAAACGGCGCCCTTCATCTGGCCGGCGACCGGTATGCCCATGGCCCGCGCCACGATGACGACATGGCTGGTCGCGGCGCCGTCCTCCAGCACCAGCCCGCGCAGCTTGTCCCTGGGATAATCGAGCAGCTCCGCAGCACCCATCGAGCGGGCGACGATGATGGCGTCCTTGGGCAGCGAGGCCGCGACGTCCTCCGGTCCGCGCCCCATCAGCTGCCGCAGCAGCCGATTGGCGAGATCGTCGAAATCGCTCATCCGTTCGCGCAGATACGGATCGGTCATGTGCAGCATGCGGGCACGCATGTCGCTCTGCACCTTTTCGACCGCCGCTTCGGCCGTCAGGCCGTTGCGGATCGCCTCCTCGAGCCGGCGCACCCAGCCGCGGTCGTTGGCGAACATGCGATAGGCTTCGAGCACCTGGCGATGCTCGCCCTCGAAGGCGACGTCGCGGCGCTCCAGCATGTCGTCGATGGAGAGCCTGAGCGAGCCGAGCGACGCGTCGAGCCGCCTGACCTCTTCCTCGCTGTCCTCGTTGAAAAGATTGGTGACGACGATGCGCGGCTCGTGCAGCACCACATGGCCGAGACCGACGCCTTCGTTGAAGGACAGGCCGGTAAAGCTTACCGGGCGGCGCAGATCGAGCTCGAGGCCGGGCCTTGTCAGCCGCTCCAGATCGCCGGTGGCGATCATCTCGGCGATCACCATCGCCGTTGTTTCCAGCGCCTCGACCTCGTCGTCGCGATAATGGCGCATGGTCTTGTTCTGCACGACCAGGACGCCGAGTGTCCGCCCTGCCCGCAGCACCGGCACGCCGAGGAAGGAATTATAGATTTCTTCCCCTGTCTCCGGCAGGTAGGCGAAGGCAGGATGCTCCTGCGCGTTGGAGAGGTTGAGCGGCCGCGCCGAGGCCGCGATCGTGCCGACCAGGCCTTGGCCCAGCCTGAGCTGCGCCAGGTGGACGGCGTTCGGGTTCAGGCCTTCGGTGGCGTAGAGTTCGAGCACCGAATCGGCGCGCAGCACATAGAGCGAGCAGACCTCGGCAACCATGTTGGAGGCGATATCGCGCACGATTCGGTCAAGCCGCTCCTGCGGCTCCAGCGGCTCTTGCATGAGCTCGCGGAGCCGTTTCAGCAAAACGCGCGGGCCACTGGCCGAATCACGCATCGCGGCTTCTTCCTCCAATAGCATTTCAACCGGTGCAGGTTGCCCTGCACAGCGGCACAAACGCAACAACTCAATTAGAGCGCTGTCGTCCAATTGGACGCATAAAGACCGCTCCAAGATTTTCGATCCGCTGCATCCTGCCTTCCGAAAATCGATTCCGATTTTCGGGCCGATGCAGTCTGCTACTGCTTATCCAGACCGTACACGGAATGCAAAGTGCGAACTGCTAGTTCCGTATAGGGACCGTCGATCAGGATCGAAATCTTGATTTCGGACGTCGTGATGGCGCGGATGTTGATCGCGCGGTCGGCCAGCGCCTTGAAGGCGGTAGCGGCGACGCCGGCATGGCTGCGCATGCCGATGCCGATTACCGAGACCTTCGACATGCCGGCTTCCGACTGCACCACGTCGTAGCCGATCGTCGCCTTCAGCCGCTCGAGCACGGCGAGCGCCTTGTCGACGTCGCCGGATGGCACGGTGAAGGTCATGTCGGTGAACTTGCCGTCCTCGGAAATGTTCTGGACGATCATGTCGACGTTGATATTGGCCTCGGCCAGCGGCCCGAAAATGCCGGCGGCGACGCCCGGCCGGTCGCCGACGCGGCGCAGCGAAATCTGCGCCTCGTCCTTGGCATAGGCAATTCCGGTGACGACCTGCTGTTCCACGATCTCTTCCTCGTCGCAAATAAGCGTTCCCGGCGGATTGAGCAAATCCCCCATTCCGGGTGCATCGGGATCGTCGAAGGACGACCGCACGAAAGTACGCACCCTGTGCACCATGGCAAGCTCGACCGAGCGTACCTGCAGGACCTTGGCCCCCAGCGAGGCCATTTCGAGCATTTCCTCGAACGAAATCTTGGCCAGCCGCCGCGCTTTCGGCTCGATGCGCGGATCGGTCGTATAGACCCCGTCGACGTCGGTGTAGATGTCGCAGCGGTCGGCCTTGACCGCTGCCGCGATGGCGACAGCGCTGGTATCGGAACCGCCGCGGCCGAGCGTTGCGATCCGGTTGTCCGGCCCGATGCCTTGGAAACCGGCGACCACCGCCACCTGGCCTTCGCCGAAGCGCTTGATCAGGAATCCGCCGTCGATATCGAGAATGCGCGCCGCGCCATGCGCGTTGTCGGTCTTGATCGGGATCTGCCAGCCTTGCCAGGAGCGGGCATGCACGCCGATATTCTGCAGGGCGATCGCCAGCAAGCCGGCGGTGACCTGCTCGCCGGACGCGACCACGGCGTCATATTCGCGCGCATCGTGCATCGGCGAGGCCTCGCGCGTCCATTGCACGAGCTCGTTGGTCTTGCCGGACATCGCCGAGACCACGACGGCGACCTCATGGCCGGCGTCGACCTCGCGTTTGACATGACGCGCCACATTGCGGATGCGGGCGATGTCGGCGACGGAGGTTCCGCCGAATTTCATCACGATGCGCGCCATAGAAGCGAAATGCCTTTGACTGGATGCCGGACCGGAGGCCGAAAAGCGGAAAAATGCGCCAAGCTGTGGCCGGGCGCTCAATGCGCGGCCTCCTTAGCCAAATGATAGCGGTTTCGCAAGGCGGTGAGGATTCCGTCGCCTTGCCCCGTCCATCAACCAGATTTCAAGCCACGCTCTTGGTGAGTTTTGGCTTTTGCTGCTCGACACGGGCGAGACCCGCTCCGGCGATGACGCGGTCACGGCCCTCAGCCTTTGCCTGATACAAAGCGCGATCCGCGGCATTGACGATCTCCGCCCATGAGGCGCCGAGCTCCGGGAAGGCGGCGACCCCGAACGACGCGGTGATGGTGCCGAGCGTGCGGCCGCGATGCGTGACATGCAGCTGCTTGATCGCCTTTCGCAGAGCTTCGGCGCGATCGGCGCCATCGGCCAGTGACGTTCCCGGCATCATCAAGGCAAATTCCTCGCCGCCGTAGCGCGAAACCACGTCGCTTTCCCTGACATGGTCGACCAGCGTGGCGGCCACCTGCTTGAGGACGAGATCCCCAGCTTCATGGCCGAACGTATCGTTGAACTGCTTGAAATGATCGACGTCGAGCATGATCAACGTCAGCGGCTGCTCGGCACGTTCCAGGCGCCTGAGCTCGCGGCTGCTGGTCTCCTCAAGGTAGCGGCGATTGTAGAGCCCGGTGTTGGGATCCCGGATCGACTGCTGCCGCAACGTCTCGCGCAGGCGCAGATTGGCAAGCGCCAACGCCAGCGTATCGACGACGCCACGCAGTATCTGCTGCCGTTCGGCAAGCCACTCCGGCTTGTCAACGGCATTCGGCTCGCACAGATGCAGGATGCCAAGTGTCTCTCCCTGCGCTGCTAGAGGCATACAGACATAACCGCGGCCGCCATTTTCGGTGATGTGGTTGCAGCGCGGCGTCAGCATGCCTGGACCGGCGACGTGCTCCTGGCCGCGCCGCAGCGCCCAACAATCTTCCGGTCCGAACTGGCCGACGCTCGACCGGATGGTGCCCCAATGCGCCATCTCCTCCACCAGGTTGCGCGACGCACTGGTCAGATGAACGGTTCCGCTCAATCCGCCGAAGAAATCAGGCATGGCGGAGCCGACGACGGAAAATGCCTCGTGAAAAGTGACGCAGGCCTGAAGCAGTTCGCCGAGCTTGACCAGGCGGGTCGTGGCCTCCGATGTCTCTTTCAGTTCACGATTGAGCCTCGCCAGTTCTTCGGCACGATCGTGCACCGCCCGCTCGGCACTGCGCAGGTCGCTGATGTCGCTGAGCGTCAGCACGATGCCGCCATCGGCGCGGTTGAGCGGATTGCAGCTGACGACCACGGGCAAGGAGGTCCCATCCGGCTTTGCCAGCCTCACCTCATTCTGGTGGCGGCGGCCGGTGGTCATGGCCAGTTCGACCGGAGATGTTCCCGACGCGGGCTTGTCTCCCGACGGCCCCCTGATATCCAGGGCCGACTGCCAGTCCTGCCCCACGACCTTGTCGCTGCGCCGCCCGATGATCTCGGCTGCCGCCGGATTGACGGACACGACCTGACCCTTGCCGTCGATGACGGCGATGCCTTCGGCAACGGTCTGGACGATGTCTTCGATGTAGGCCTTCTGATCGACAAGTTGAGCGCGCGAGGCTTCGATTTCGGAGGCCATAGTGTCGAACCCTTGCGCCAACTGTCCGAACTCGTCATCGGAGGTGCGGCCGATACGGGCCCCGGCGTCGCCGCGCGCCAGCGATTCGATGCCGCGGTTGAGACCAGCAAGGCCTTTACTGAAGCCTCGCAACAACAGGAAGGCGGAGGCCGCCGCGATCAGCACGGCTGCCGCGGTACACAGGCCCACAAGCCACAGCATATCGTTCGTGCGCTGCTGCGCGGCACGCAGCAGCGGCGTATACTCGAACAGGACGGCGCCGACGATCTTGCCGGGTGCATCCTCGATCGGCACCGCAACCAGGTCAATCGGATCGGCCACGTCGGCACTGGCCTCGACGAAGTTGCGCGGCACGCCGTCGTCAATCGTCCGGGCGATTTCATTGCCGGGATCGTAGTCGAACGTCGTGCCGATATTTTGCTCTTCTCCCGGAACGTCGGCGAAAATAACCTTGTTTTTGTCTACGATGACGAGATCGCGTTTCGAGCGGCCGTGCTGCAAAGTCACGAATTCGCGGAGCCCATCGGGTCTCTCGAATAATGAACGCGGCGCGTCCGACGCCCTGAAGGCAATAGTTTCGGCCAGCTGCCGTGCGACGCTTGTCGCCTCGGCCAGCGCCACGGATTTGGTCAGCGATATCTGCGAGACGATCGCAACGCCGCCGACCAGGCCGATCAAGGCCACGGCGCTGAACAATGTCGCGACTATCTGGGTTCTTATGCGCACCGGGCTGCCCCTACTCGGACAGCAATCTAAATGCCAAACACTGACCCAACGTTAAGAAACCGCCAATATCGTAAATTTGCCGTTAAGCCACACCGGCCAGCTGCACTCCCAACGCGGGCGGTTCAGCCCGTCCGCACGATGGCCTGCCACAGGCGCGGATAGTCGAGGACGAAACCGAGCGGCGAGACCTCCAGTGTCTCGTGGTAGCCGAACATCGGGGCGGCATAGGCGTAATGTGCAGCATCGACGCGCTGATAGGTTTGCTCGAGGCGAACGAGCCTGAGTTCGGGAAATGTCAGATAGGCTGCCGGCGCGGGCGTCGCCATACCGACATCGAGGGCAAAGCGGCGAAGCGCCAAAAGGTTTGTGGCGGGCGTGAAGCCGAGATCGACATCGATGAGACCGTCGACTTCCGCTTGATGCTCGCCGTTCAGCGTCCATTGGCGCTCGGTCAGCCGGTCGATCCTGTAATGCAGCTGTTGCGTGCCGAAAAAGCCGTCGGCGCGCGCCGATCGTGTATGCCAATCGGCGTCGCAGTCCGCCTCGTAGGCGATGCTGCACGGCTCGCCGTCCTGGACGAAAAGCGCGTGTCCCCTGAGGTTCCACCCGGAACTCGCTTCCGACAGAAGGCAAGCGTCGTGGCCTTCCTGGTCAAGCCGGCGCCAAAGAATGGAAGCAACCGCTCGCATCATTGCGCACTCCTCCGAACCCGATGTCTCTGCTTCGTCCGCCAAAGCCTAGGCGTTTCCTTCCGGCACACCATCAACTGACACGTGCTGACACAAATGCAGCCGGCAAAAGGCGGCGCCGGAAGGCATCGCGCGCATCGCACCGCCGGCGGTGAATTTCGCGCCTTGACATTCGCAGCCTCGCGCCCGACTTCCTAGCGTCCGAGGAGACCACGCCATGCCTGAGCCCCGACGATCGACGATCGATGCCGGAGAGGTGGAACGCTTTTCCGCCCTTGCCGCCGAATGGTGGAACCCGAACGGCAAGTTCCGCCCGTTGCACAAGTTCAACCCGATCCGGCTTGCCTATATCCGCGACCAGGTGGCGGCCCGCTTCGGCCGCGATCCGCGTGCGGCACGGCCGTTCGAAGGCCTGCGCTTCCTTGACATCGGCTGCGGCGGCGGGCTCTTGTGCGAGCCGATGGCGCGGCTTGGCGCCGAAGTGGTCGGCGCCGATGCCTCCGCCACCAACATCGAAGTGGCCAAGCTGCATGCGGCGGAAGTCGGCGTGAGCGTGGATTATCGCGCCACGACCGCGGAAGACCTTGCCGATGCCGGCGAAAAATTCGACGTCATCCTCAACATGGAAGTGGTCGAGCATGTCGCCGATGTCGATCTGTTCCTGGCCAAATGCGGCGAGATGGTAAAGCCCGGCGGCATCATGTTCGTCGCCACCATCAACCGCACGCTGAAGGCCCTGGGGCTGGCCATCATCGGCGCCGAATATGTGCTGCGTTGGCTGCCACGCGGCACCCACCAGTTCGGCAAGCTGGTGCGCCCCGAGGAACTGGAAAAGGCGCTTGCCGGCGCCGGCCTGACCGTCATCGACCGCACCGGCGTCACCTACAACCCGCTCGCCGACCGCTGGCAGCGCTCGAAGGACATGGACGTCAACTACATGGTGCTGGCGGAGAAGGCATCCGTCTGAAGCTTACGCCTTCTGGCCTCTATGGCCTCTGGCTTTGCGCCTTGGTGGTGATGAACACGCCGGCGGTGATGATGACGGCACCGGCCCAGGTCAGCAGTTGATAGCGCTCGCCGAGGAAGAGGGTCCCGGCAAACAGCCCGACCGCCGCCGCGACATAGCCGATCTGGCTGAGATAGACCGGGCCGCCGACCGCTTGCAGGCGGAAGAAGAAGGCGAACATCGCCGAGGCTGCTGCCACCTGTGCCGCGGCCCCCAGCGGCCCGCCGCCGAGCGAGCCGAATGCATTGCCGCCAAGCAGGACCAGAATGCCGGCAAACAGCATCAAGGCTGCTGCCAGGTGGCTGCCGACGGCGAGCTCGATCGGGCCGGTGCCTTCGGGCCAGTCGACGGTACGGTAAATGTTGCCGGCGGCGAGGCTGACCGGGATGAGCAGGCCCATCGCAACCCAGAAAAATTCGGCCGGCTGGCCCGCTTCGCCGCGCGTCACCGCCACCATGACTGCGCCGACGAAACCGACGACTATGCCGACGATGCCCAGCATGGTCGGGCGCCTGACGCCGAGCAGCATCGAGAACACCAGCGTGACGACCGGCGACAGCGTGAACATGATGCCGCTGTAGCCGGCGCCCAGATGCGGAATGGCTGAAAACATCAGCAGATTGGGGATTGCATATGAGACGGCCGCGGTGACGAAGAAATAGCGCAGCCTGTGCGGCGTAAGCCGCATGCGCTTCCCGTTGAGCAGCAATGCGCACAAAAGCACGCCGCCGGCACCAAGCGAGATGACGAAGGCCCAGACCATGGCGGCCACGCCGGCCGCCGTCGCGATCTTGCCGAACGGCAGCGTCAGGCCGAGCAGTCCACCGGTGACAACCAGAAGGCCAAGCGCCGAGTCCCAGAGAAATTTCATCGCACCGTCCCGTCGCCCGTTCGCGGCACTTGGCCAATATCGCAAGCTGAGGTAAGATAAGGTAAAGATTCTTCACGTCAAGATACATAACGGTGAGAGACATGGATCGCGCAGCAAAAGCGATCGGGCAATGGAAAAAGGAACGGCCGGATCTCGATGTCTCGCCGATGGCCGTGCTCGGACGGTTGAACGAGGCCGCCTCGCTGATCGCACGAGAGCGGCTGGCGCCGCTGTTTGCAAGTTACGGGCTGCAATCCGGAGAATTCGATGTGCTGGCGACGCTGCGTCGTTCCGGGCCGCCATACGCGCTGACGCCGACGGCTCTCTACGAGGCGACGATGGTAACGTCGGGCGCGATGACCAACCGCCTCGATCGGCTCGAGAAATCCGGCCTGATCAAGCGCGGGCCGCACCCCGACGATCGCCGCGGCATTGTCGTGCAGCTGACTAAAAAGGGTCTGGCGTTGATTGACGAGGCGGTTACCGCTCACGTCGCCAACGAGCACCAGATACTTTCCGGCCTGATACGCCCGGAGCAGATCATGCTGGCTCGCCTGCTCGAAAAACTGATAGCGAGCCTAGGCTAACCCAGGGCGGCCAAGAGGGCCGGCCGAGAGGGTGGAAAGCTTAAATCCTGGTCGCCGAGCCTCGTTTGGGCCGGCGAACAGCTCTGATCTTGCCGCTGTTTCCGCCGCCACAGAAAAACTGGTCGCCGCCATCGGATTCGAGCCCCGACACGCCTGTTCCCGGCGGCATATCGAGCTTCTCAAGGACCTTTCCCGTTTCAGGATCGATCCGTCTGACATCGCTCTCCTCACCCTCCCAGGTGCCATGCCACAGCTCGCCGTCGACCCAGCTGACGCCGGTGACGACGCGGTTGGAAACGATGGTGCGAAGGATTGCCCCTGTCTCGGGATCGACCTGATGAATCTTTCGGCCCCGATGCTGGCCGACCCAGAGTGTTCCTTCGGCCCAGGCGAGCCCGGAATCACCGCCATTGCCGGGCGCCGGGATCGTCGCCAGGACCTGGCCATTCTTCGGATCGATCTTCTGGATGCGATCCTCGGCGATCTGATAGAGGTGCTGGCCGTCGAAGGCCGTTCCGGCGTGTGCCGCGACGTCGATCGAGCGCACCACTTTGCCGCTCGCCGGATCGAAGGCGTTCAATCTGTCGCCTGAGGCAAACCAGACATGCTCACCGTCGAAGGTAACGCCGCCCACGTGGTCGACACCCGGAAAGGGTCCATATTCTCGAAGGATTTCGGCTGCGGATCGTTCCATAATTCCATCCTAGTAGCCCGGCAGTGGGCCGGGGAGTAACAAGATTGTCGGGAAACCCGTCAGCGGCGGGGTCATCCAGCGACGCGCCCGTCCGCGGCCGAACGACTGCACCTTGCCGGCCTGGGCGAGCTGCTCGAGCGCTCGCTGCACGGTACGCGAACTGGCTCCAAGCGCAATCGCCAGGGCCGAACTCGACCAAGACTCGCCGTCCGCGAGGAAGGCGAGCACGGCGGCATGCTCTTCTTCGACGGGTGGCGCCAGCACGACGACCTCACCTGCGCGGCGCGGGGCCAGCGCAAAGCCCCGCTTCGTCGCGCTCACATCCGCCAAGCTCCGAAGCTCCGCGCGAAGCCGCCCGACTTCGACGCGCAATCGTGCGCGATGTGATTCGTCCGCGTCCTTTCCGCGGAAAGCGCGCGCAATGAGCGTCGCTCTTGCCACGTCCCCCGGCCAGGCTTCGGCCAGCGCGCGGGCCAGCGCGAACAGCACCGGGCGGGTCGCCAGCGAGACGACGGTGTCTGCGACACGCACGACATTGCGGCATGCATCCACCACGAGCGCCCCCGACGCCAGGAGCGCTTCGACTTCATCGAGCAGGAGGGGCCGTTCCCCGCCACGCGCGACACGGCGCGCGGCCGGCGTGTCCAGCACCAGCGATGCGCTCTCCACCTCCGCGATCAGCGCGGGGATGCCCGCCGCGCGCGCCGCCCGCGCCGCCAGCCCGAGCGCGGCGCGCGCAGGACCGGTCCGCAAGCGGCGGATGGCGATGCCGGCGACAGCCAGCTCGTGGGCGGCCCGCGATGCCGGCGGCAGCGGCGAGGGATCGAAGCCGTCCAGCCTGCGCTCGGCTTCGTCGAGATGGCCGATCAGCAGCAGGCGCCGAACGTCGAGGTTGCGCGCATGCGCGGCGTTGACACGGTCGCCATGCTTTTCAAGCGTCGCCCGTGCGGCGTCGAGTGCCTTGGCCGGCCAGGTAAGGTCGCGCGAGACGAGCGCGATCTCGGCCTCGGCGACGATACACCGCGCGCGGGCCACGGCCTCCCTCGGGCTGAATGCGCGCGCCGCCCTCTTGAGAAGAACCTTCGCCCGAACCAGGTCGCCAAGCTGCGCCATCGCGATACCGCGCAACGCCAGTGCCGGCGCATCGTCGCGCAGCGCAACCCGCTTCAAGGCGCCGAGCGGATCGCCCGCCGCAAGCGCATGCGCCGCGGCGGTGATCAGCGAGTCCATCGGAATCCCGTCACACTTGTCACTCCCATGGCTTCGACATCCGGCGCTAAGTCCATCTCACCAACCAGTCGTATCGACAACGGCGACTGTAGCCAACCTGAGTTGCGGCGCGCCAACGCTCGAACACAACGATAAGCATTAGGAGAGACGCAATGAAGATCGAAGGTACAACCATCCTGGTGACTGGAGCCAATCGGGGCATCGGTCGGGCACTGGTCGAGGAAGCCCTGAGCAGAGGCGTAAAGCGCGTCTATGCCGCAACCCGCAAACCGATGGCTCATCCGGACCGGCGTGTGACGCCCCTGACCATGGATGTGACCAACGCTGCGCAGATCCGGGAGGCCGTCGAGAAGATCGATGCTCTCGATATCCTCATCAACAACGCCGGCGTATCGCCCATCGATGACCTCAGCGACCGTCGTGTGCTCGAACAACAGCTCGCCGTAAACCTCTTCGGCTCGTACGACGTTACCCAGGCTCTGCTGCCGTTGCTCGCCCGGTCGCGGGGAGCCATCGTCAACATTCTGTCGCTGGCCTCGATTGCCGCCGTGCCGTTCAGTCCGGCTTACTCCATCTCGAAGGCGGCCTCGTTTTCGCTGTCGCAGTCGTTGCGCACCCTTTTGGCCGGACGGGGTGTCAGCGTCCACAGGGTCCTTCCCGGCCCGGTGGACACGGACATGACACGGGGCCTGGACATCGCGAAAGCCTCTCCGGAGTCTGTCGCACGAGCGATCCTGGACGGCGTGGAGAACGGCGAAGAGGAAATCTTCCCCGATCCCATGTCGGAATCCCTGGCGGAGGGCTGGCGCAGCAGTGCAGTCAAGGCGCTTGAACGCCAGTTTGCAGCCTATGCGGAAGCAACTCCGTCAAGTGAAGCAAGCCCGTCAGGCAGTGGGCATGAAAGAAGCAGCGAAACGGTTGCCCGCGAGCCCCATCCTTGCTGCTCGGCCTGAAATTGCGGACGCTTGTGCAGGGGGCGGCATCGCCGCTCTGGGCGGAAGCGAATCCCACAAGCGAAACGGAGCATCATTTTCGCTTGTCGAAATGCGCTTCAGCTTCTTGTCGCCTGATACGCCTCTGATATCGCCGCCGGGCGAAAAAGACGATCAAGTCTGCCAGCCAACCTGGAGCATTGAGATGGAGCAAGGCATCACGCGCGCTATCAATTTGCCGACCATTCATCGCTACATTGGAAAAATCCGAGGGTTCCGTTTGTCGAGCTTCGACCCATTGACGAATACTCGCCCCGTCCGGCAGTTTCGCCGCAAAAGCCAGTTCACGTCTCATGCAAACCCACTCCACCCGGTAGCGCAATTCCTCCTCATAGCCAATGCCTCGCTGATGGAGACGCGCATGCGTCGCCTCATGCACTATCGCGCTGGCGATCTGGTCGCTCAGCGGGTGCTCGCCTAGAACAAATCGCCGATCGAGCTCGCAAGTCGAAGTCGATTTCACAAATTGCGCAGCGGCACCTGGATTGATTGTAATCCAGATCCGTTTGAGATCGCGGACCAGACGGCTGTATCGAACAGGGTCAAATTTCTGAATCAACCGCAGCGCGGCGGCAACCTTATCTGCATCTTTCCCGCCGCTCTCGCCATTATAGAAAACTGGCAACCCATCGATCGTCCTCTTGTCGATCGACTTTATAGCCAACCAGCTGAAAACACGGATCACTACCTCTGAACCACGCCGCTTTTCAGTCTTCTCCGGATGGGGCAAGACTTTCCTCAGTTGCGGTCGTCGGGGAAGCTTGGAATAGGCATGAACTCGACACCGTCTTCGGCGAGGCTCTTGGCCTCGTCCAGCGTCGCCTCGCCATAGATACCGCGCGGATCGCTTTCGCCGAAATGGATCTTGCGCGCTTCCTCGGCGAATTTGTCGCCGACATAGTCGGCATTCTCGCGCACCTTGTCGGCCATGGCCTTGAGCTGCACCAGCGCCTGCTTCTGCGCCTCGCCCATGGCCAGCGCGATGCTTTCGCGCTTGCGCCCGGTGGAGACGGCAGGCGCCATCAGCGCCTTGTCGACCTTGTGCGAGCCGCAGGCCGGGCAGTCGACGAAGCCGCGCTTCTTCTGGGTGTCGAAATCGTCGTTGCTGCGGAACCAGGCCTCGAATTCGTGCTCGTGTTCGCAGATCAGGGAAAAGCGGATCAAGAGGCGGCACCCCTGAGCGGCATTGCCTCCGCCGAACCGGCGTTTACCGCAAAATCGCGTGCGTTCTTGAGATTCGGTATCTTCTTGCGCGCGGCGACTGACTCCGCCGGGTCGATCTCGGCGACGATCACTGCCGGCTCCTCATGCGCCGCCTCGGCGATAATGCGGCCCCAGGGATCGACGATCAGCGAATGGCCATAGGTTTCGCGGCCGTCCTCGTGCACTCCGCCTTGCGCGGCGGCGACCACATAGGCGCCGTTCTCGATGGCGCGCGCCCTCAGCAGCACATGCCAGTGCGCTTCGCCGGTCTGGCGGGTGAAGGCGGCGGGCACCGAAAGCAGATCGGCGCCGGCCAGCGCCTCGGCACGGAACAGTTGCGGAAAGCGCAGATCGTAGCAGACGGCAAAGCCCAGCTTCGCGCCCTCGATTTCGGTGACGACAGCCTCGGTGCCAGGCTCATAGGCGGCGGATTCGCGCCAGCTCTCGCCATTGTCGAGATCGACGTCGAACATGTGGATCTTGTCGTAGGTGGCAATGGTGGCACCGTCCGGCCCGAACAGAAGGGCGCGGTTGGCAAGCTTGCCGTCGGCGCGCAGAATGGCGGTCGAGCCGATATGCAGGAAGATGCCGAGCTCCTTGGCCAGCTTCCGCGAAATCGAGACGATGACGTCCTTGTCTTCGGAGGTGAAGGAAGCGGCCCGCGCCTGGCTGTCGCGGATCAACGCGCCGGTCATTTCCGGGGTCTGGATGTAGCTCGCGCCAAGGCCTGCCGCCTCGCGCACCAGCCGTTCCAGATCGACCGCATTGCGCTCCGGGCTGGTTCCCGAACGCATCTGGATCGCCGCCGCCTTGAAAGCACCCATCGTCATGTCCTTATCTGGTCGAGCCGTTGGCGAGCAATCTGTCCAGCCGTCCTTCCGCCTCCAATTCGTGGAGATCGTCGGAGCCGCCGACATGCGTGTCGCCGATGAATATCTGCGGAAAGGTGGAACGGCCGTGGGCCCGGGAAATCATTTCCCGGCGCAGTTCCGGCGAGAAGGAGGCGTCGTGCTCGGTATAGGCGACACCCTTCCTGTCGAGCAGCCGCTTGGCCGCGGTGCAATAGCCGCACATCATCCGCGTGTAGATCGTCACATCGACCATCGGTCAGCAACCCTGCCTCGTTCCGCTGTCATCTAGGCTATATAGGCGCCGATTCGTCGGCCCGAAAGTCCCCCGGCAGCACACGCGCGAAGGTCAGTACGTCGACCGCGCCGGCACCGCCCTTCTTCAATGCCCTGGCGACCGCGCGGACGGTGGCGCCGGTGGTGTAGACATCGTCGATCAACAGCACCCGGCGGCCGGCGATTTCGATCTCCGCCTCATCAGGCACTTTGAATGCGGCGCGAACATTTTCCTCGCGTTCCCGCCGCTCCAGCCCGACTTGCTGGCGCGTGAGTTTGATGCGCTTGATGGCTGATGGCGCGAAAGGCCGCTCCCCGAGCTGCGCCACCGCCCGCGCCAGTTCCGCCGACTGGTTGAACTGCCGTCGGAAGAAACGCCGCCAGTGCAGCGGCACCGGCACGACCACGTCGGCCTCGGCGATGAGTTCGGCACCGGCGCGAAGCATCCAGCGCGCCATCCACGGCGCCAGATCGGTGCGGTCCTGGTATTTCAGCCCTTGCACCATCTGGCGGGCAACGCCGGAATAGGCAACCGCCGCCCGCGCGCGCTCGAACGGCGGCGGGTCGGCTATCGCCTCCGCCGAAAGGAACCCTTCACCCATATTGTGGGTGAACGGCGTGCCCATCACCGGGCACCATGGCCGTTCCAGCAACCTGAGTTTCGGCCAGCAGGCACCGCACAACACGCCGGGCTGCGAGACATGGCGGCGGCAGCCGGCACAGACCGGCGGGAACAAGAGGCGCGCTGGCCAGCCCAATGCCTTGCGGGCAATGCTCTTGATCGCAATACGCTTGATCTCTGGCATGGGATCGGCCACGTGGTTGGTCCTCCGCATCACTATATCAGAGAGCGAAGCACAAGGACCTGCCCATTGCAGCCTGTAATCGACACCTCGCTCTGGCTGGCGCGCAAGCGCCGGGCACTGGCCCGTCCCATCGCCGGCGCGGATTTCCTCATGCGGCGGGCGGCCGAGGATCTTGCCGACCGGCTCGGCGCCGTCGAACGCAGGTTCGGCAAGGCAGCCTCATTGTTTTGCCAGACGCCGGCAGCAGCAGAGGTGCTCGCCGAAAGCGGCAAGGTGACGGAAAACGTGCGCGTCGAGGCCGACGCCGCTTTCCTGGGTGGCCAGCCAGGACTGTTGGCGCCGTTGGAAACCGTGCCATTCGAGCCGGAAAGCCTCGACCTCGCAGTCTCGCTGCTGTCGCTGCAGGCGATGAACGACATTCCCGGCATGCTGGTGCAGGTCCGCCGGGCGCTGAAGCCGGACGGGCTTTTCCTCGGCGCCTTCGCCGGCACAGGCACACTCTCCGAACTGCGCGAAAGCCTGCTTGCCGCCGAGACCGAGCTCTATGGCGGCGCCAGCCCGCGTGTGATCCCGTTCACCGACGTCCGCGACGCCGGCGCGCTGCTGCAGCGCGCCGGCCTGGCACTGCCAGTTGCCGACGTCGAGACGATCACGGTGCGCTACGATTCGCTATTTGGCCTGGTCGCCGATCTGCGCGCCATGGGCGAGACCAGCGCGCTTGTCGACCGCAGCAGGCGGCCGGGCACGCGAGCGCTGTTCGCGCGCGCCGCCGAAATCTATGCGGAGCGGTTTTCGGATGCCGATGGCCGCGTCAGGGCGAGTTTCTCGGTGGTCTGGATGTCAGGCTGGGCGCCCGATGCCTCTCAGCAAAAGCCGCTGAAGCCGGGCTCCGCAAAAATATCGCTGAAGACAATCCTGGAAAACCCCGGCGGCCCCTGAGCGCATCCTTGCGCAAAAGCTAAGCGTATCCCACGCAAAAGCTAAGCAGGTCACTGTGCAAAAGCGTTGGCAAGCTTGCTGCTGTTGTCGCTGAACAACCACTGGATGGCGCCGGCAGCCTGGCCAATACCAGCGACAATGGCAAGCGACAGCACGGCGACGATCAAACCATATTCGATAGCCGTCGCACCCCTCTCGTCTTCTAAAAATCGTTGCAGCAACATTTTCATGGGCGCCTATCCCTCTTGCCCGAACCTAGCGCCGACCCGTTAAGAAAGGTTAATGCGACAGGCTTAACGCGCGGTGAACCAGCTGCATTCTAGGAAACAGCCGAATCCTAGAGATCTGTTGAGGAGTCAGCAGTCGCCGCTGCTTCTGCCATCGGCCCGTATAACGCAGACCGAACTGGGCAGCGGCTGCAGCACGCTCTTGCGTAGCGTATAGCTGTCGCGCTGGCCGATCGAGCCGGTGCTCATCGTATCCAGCCCGTCGCGGGCAAACTGCGAGCGGGTCCGGCTGTCGAGGTAGGGCGTCGCGATCAAGGCCAGAGCCACCGCGGCCGAGCCGAACAAGAGAGCGATGCGCAATATTCCCATGCCGGCATTGGCGGCGCCAGGAAGGCGGTCGGGCCAAGGCGAGTCCCAGTCCTTTTCAAGGCTCATGCAAATCGCTCCCCAGCGGTGGAATCGGCGAAACCGCCTAGCGTCAATTTTTCACGGTCAGATAAATCTTTCATTAACGCTGCTGCCGGCGCGTTGCGGCGCTGCCCGATTTACGGCAGGTCGGCGGCTACAGCAGATCGATGAGGAACTGGATCAGCGGGGCATCGGCCGGCGGCATTGGAAAATCGCGCATCTGGCGCGGCCGCACCCATTTCAGCACCTGGCCTTCCTTCGGCTGGGCAATGCCGCGGAACCGACGGCAGACGAACAGCGGCATCAGCAGGTGAAAATCATCGTAGGAATGGCTGGCGAAGGTGAGTGGCGCCAGGCAAGGGATGTCGGTTTCGATGCCGATCTCCTCGTACAATTCGCGGATCAGGCATTGTTCCGGCGTCTCACCGGGCTCGACCTTGCCGCCCGGAAACTCCCACAGGCCGGCGAGTTGCTTGCCTTCGGGCCGCTGCGCCAAAAGCACGCGCCCGTCGGCGTCGACCAGCGCGCACGCCGCGACCAGGAGCAGGCGTTTGCCGATCGTATCCAAGCCGCTCATGCGCCGGGTGGCCGGCGATAGCGATAGCGATAGACTTCGTCGAATCCGAGCGAACGGTAGAGCGCCAGCGCCGGCGCGTTGTCCGCCTCGACCTGCAGCCAGGCTTCCCGCGCCCCACGCAGCCGCGCCCATTTCAGCGCCGACCGGATGAGATGGCGGCCATGGCCCTGGTTGCGCACCGACCTGTCGGTGGCGATCTCGAACAGGCCGGCAAGGTCGCCGTCATGCACGCAGATCAACGTTGCCAGCGGTTCGCTGCCGGCCTCCAGCGCAAACAGCCCGGCCTCCGGCTGGATGGCGCCGATGATCTCCGACAGGCCCGGCCGCAGCGACACATCCGAGCCGCTCACCTTGAGCGCCGCGCCGATGAAACGGCTGATGTCCTTCAACGGAATCTGGTCCATGGCGTCGTCGAGCGCGGCGTCCGCCAGCGGCAGCCGCATGACCAGCGACTCCGCGAACGTACTCCAGCCTTCGCTGTCGAGGTACTTCGAAAGATCAGGCCCCGACAGCGGTGAGATGCGAAAGGTCAGCGGCCTGCCATAGGCGTCGAAGCGGCGGCTGGCGCGACCGATGCGCTCGGCAATGTGCTGGATGTCGCCCGGATCGAGCGGATTGACCGAGTTCAGCCGCTTGGCCGGGTGGCCGGCCGTCAGCCGCACCACCCAGGTGCCGTCATAATGGACGGCGGCCGCCGGCCAGGCGCGAAAGCCGGCCGCCTCATAGCGGCGCACGATCGCCAACACGCTTGCCGGATGTCTGGAAGCCAACGCCATCAGCTCCGATAATCGCCGTTTATTGCGACATATTCCTTGGTGAGATCGCAGGTCCACACCGTCGCCTTGCCGCGGCCGATGCCGATATCGGCGCGGATGCGGATCTCGTCGCGCTTCATATACGCCGAAGTCGCCTCCTCGGAATAGGCGGCGTCGCGCTCGCCCTGATAGGCCAGGCGGTTGTCGCCGAACCAGATCGACAGAAGGTCGCGGTCGGCCGGTTCGCCGGCCTTGCCGACAGCCATGACGACGCGGCCCCAATTGGCGTCCTCGCCGGCGACTGCCGTCTTGACCAGCGGCGAATTGGCGATCGACAGCGCGATGCGCTTGGCCGAGCGGGCCGATTTGGCTCCGGTGACGGTGACCTCGACCTGCTTGCGGGCGCCCTCGCCGTCGCGCACCACCTGTAGTGCCAGCGATTTCAGCACCTTGCCGAGGGCACGGCGGAACGCGCCGAGGCGCGCATCCTTGGGGTCGGAAATTGCCGGCGCGCCGCGCCTGGCGGCAGCACCCGTGGCGAACATCAGCAGCGTGTCGCTGGTCGAGGTGTCGCTGTCGACGGTAACCGCGTTGAAGGTCTTGGCCGTGCCGCGCGACAGGAGGTCCTGCAGCACCGGTGCTGCGATCGGCGCATCGGTGGCGATGAAGGAAAGCATCGTCGCCATGTCGGGCGCGATCATCCCGGCGCCCTTGGCGATACCGTTGATGGTGACGTCGGCATCGCCGAGCTTGACCGTCGCGGTCGCCAGTTTGGGATAGGTGTCGGTAGTCATGATCGCCTTGGCGGCTTCGGTCCACAATTCCGGCTTGCCGTCCTTGACGAGACCGGCCAGCAGATGGCTGAACTTGCCGGCGTCGAGCGGTTCGCCGATCACGCCAGTCGAGGCCAGGAACACCTCGCCCGCTGTGCAGTCGGCCGCTTTCGCCGCCACCTCGCCCGTGAGTGCCGTCGAGGCGCGGCCTTTCTGGCCGGTAAAGGCATTGGCATTGCCGGAATTGACGACCAGCACGCGTGCTTTGCCAGCCACGAGGTTCTGCCGGCAGAAATCAACTGGCGCCGACGGGCATTTCGACCTGGTGAACACGCCGGCGACGGTGGTGCCGGCGTCGAACACCATGGCCAGCAAGTCGGTGCGGTTCTTGTATTTTATGCCGGCCTCGGCGGTGGCGATGCGCACGCCCTCGATCACCGGCATCTTGGCATATTTCTTCGGCGCGAGCGGCGAAACCTGTGTGGACATGGAAGACCCCGGGCGGGAAAAATCGCGAAATGAACGCCGGTTTGCCCGATAGCACGCGCCGGCGCAAGGCGTTTCACAGCCATTACGGGTGCCGGAAGCCTGACACCGCCTCATGCAGCAAGCAGGCTGTTGCAAATTTGTTGGCGTCGCTGCGACCGATAGCGCTATGATCCTACCCCATGGGCAGGCTTGTGGTCTTGGCACTGGCGTTTCTGGGCTTTCTGCTGCTGCGCGCCGATGCGCAGACGGCGCGGCGCGTGGCGCTTGTGGTCGGCAACGGCAGCTACGCCGAAGCCGGCACGCTGGCCAATCCCGTCAACGATGCGCTCGACATCGCCGACAAGCTGCGCGCCATCGGTTTCGAGGTGATCGAAGGCAACGATCTCGGCAAGCGCGAGCTCGAACGCAAGATCGGCGAATTCTCCGATGCGCTGCAAGGCGCCGGTGCCGGGCTGTTCTACTATGCCGGCCACGGCCTGCAGGTCGACGGGCGCAACTTCATCGTGCCGGTCGACGCCCGGCTGGACATGCCGGTCAAGCTGCAGCTCGAGGCGGTGCCGATCGACGAGGTTCTCGACATCATGGAGCAGCAGACCAAGGTCAGCCTGGTCTTCCTCGATGCCTGCCGCAACAACCCGTTTGCCCGAAGTCTCAGCCGCAGCACCACGACGCGCTCGGCGACGGCTCTCGCCGGTCTTGCCCAGTTCGAGTCGACACGCGGCTCGTTCATCGCCTTCTCGACGGCGCCCGGCGCCGTCGCAATGGACGGGACGGGGCGCAACTCGCCCTTTGCGGCGGCACTTTTGCGGCATATGGCCGAGCCCGGACAGAGCATCAACGACATGATGATCGCGGTGCGCCGCGACGTCGTTTCCGCAACGCGCGAGGCGCAGCGTCCCTGGGAGCAGGGGTCGCTGCTCGAGCGTTTCGAATTCGTTCCGGGCGCAGACACTGCCCAGCAACCGAAACCGGCTGTCAGCCCGGCTCCCGCGTCGCAGGTGGCTGCGCTCGAACGCTCCGTCGGCGACAAGAGCGCCATCGAGCAGTTTCTGCGCGAGGACTATCTGGCGCCTGATGCCAAGAGAATGCGCGAAACCGTCAAGCGGCTCTACGGTGCGTCGGCCATCATCTACGGCACGCGCTACGACAGCGAGGCGATCGTCAAGGTCAAGACCGACTGGTTCGCGCAATGGGCGTCATGGTCGTTCGGTCTCGAGCCCGGCAGCCTTGAGGTGACGCCGCACGGCAAGGACCGTGCCGATGCGGTTTTCGCCATGCGCTACGACTATGTGCCGAAGGACAAATCGGCGCAGCGCCTGACCGGCAAGGCGCGGGTGACGCTGGAACTCGTGCTGGCCGATGGCGCGTGGCGCGTTGCGTCGGAAACGTCGCAAGCGCTGGAATGAACATCAGCGGACCGCTGGGTTGATGAACCCGCGAAACGCCCGCTGCACGCCCGGAATCAGTCCCCAGATCATGATCGAGACCATCAGCGGCGCGATGACCAGCGTACGCTGCCAGATTTGCCATTCCTGCGTCAGCGGAAAAACCACATACAGAATGGCAGTGATCAGCGGATACACGCCGAGCAGCACAAGCAGGGCGAAGCGCAGGCGCGAAAAGCGGGTCACGGCGGTCGAGTTCATCAAACTCTCCTTATCGTTACGGAACGTTCCGTTACATATAAAACGGATCGTTCCGTTTCGTCAAGAGTTGTATATGATGGCTGCTGAAATCGCGGGTAAGGAAGAAAAGATGGGCGAAATCACCGATCCCGGGCGCAAGTCGGCTGGCGCACGGCGCAGCCCGGAAAGCGCCGATGCCATTCTCGATGCCGCCGAGGCGGTACTGGTCGAAGCTGGCTATTCCGGCTTCTCGATCGAGGCGGTGGCGCGCCGCGCACGCGCCGGAAAACCGACGATCTATCGCTGGTGGCCAAGCAAGGCCGCCCTGCTGCTCGACGTTTATCAACGGCAAAAGCGCGTCGACAATCCCGACACCGGGAACCTTGCGGAGGATCTCGTCGGCTTCCTGAAGAGCTTGTTCGCGCATTGGCGCGACACGTCGTCGGGTAGCGTGTTCAGATCGCTGATTGCCGAGGCGCAGTCGGACGAAAAAGCCGCCGCCGCCCTCGCCGAATACGCAAGAGGGCGTCGTGTCCACACCGGCCAGATGGTCGAACGCGCCAAGGCAAGGGGAGAGGTGGCAGCCGACGTCGATGCCACTGTCGTCGCCGACCTGATTGCCTCGTTCGCCTGGACGCATCTTCTGACGAACCGCCTGGACGAGGACGAAGCAACGCTGCGCAGGGCGGTCGGCTATGTCTTGAAAGGCATAGTCGCTGACGATGCCGGCGACGCCACGGCGGTCCGGCGGCGGCGTCGACGCATCATCGCTCGCCCTACCAAATAGAAGCGACAGGGCGGCAGCGCGCCCTGTCGTAGCTCAATCTAGTCTAGCCCTATTTGGCGCTTTCCAGTGCGTCGACCGTCTTCTTCAGGTTCGCATCGGGGATGTCGACCTTGGCGTTGGCGCGCAGCGACTTGACCAGCGCGAAATACTTGTCGCGGATGACCGCCTGGCGCGCCTGGTCCTTGACCTGGTCGAACGCCGGCGGCTGCTTGGTGCGCTTGTCCTCGACCTTGATGACATGCCAGCCGAACTGCGACTGCACCGGCTGGTCGGTATATTTGCCGACCGCCAGCGCAAACACGGCCTTGTCGAATTCCGGCACCATCTGGCCAGGTCCGAACCAGCCGAGATCGCCGCCGCTGGTCTTGCCGCTCGGATCGCTGGTGTGCTCGTTGGCAAGCTTCTGGAAGTCGGCGCCGCCGTCGAGCTGCTTGATGATGGCGTCTGCCTCTTCCTTCGTCTTCACGAGGATGTGACGGGCGTGCACCTCATTGGTGGGCGGCGTGTTGGCGATTTCCTGGTCGTAGCGGGCGCGGACCTCGGCATCGGTAACCTTGTCGACGACGCCCTTCTCGACCATTTCGCCATGCAGCGCGCGCTGCTGCAGGAAGGCCATGCGGCGCTGGAAGTCGGGATCCTTGTCGAGGCCGGTGGTCACCGCCTGGGCCGCCATCACGCGGATTTCGATCGCCGCCGACAGCGCCGCGGCGCGGCGCTGCTCGGGCGGAAGCTGCGCGAATTGCTGCGACAGCTCGCCCTCGGCAAGCCCAAGGTCTGCCTCGGTCAGCGTCTGGCCGTTGATGGTGGCGACCACGGCGTTCGGATCGACCGGCTTGGCCGCCGGAGCGGGTGCTGCCGGCTGGGCAGGGGCGGCCTCCTGTGCCATCAGCGGCGACAGCGAGAGGGCCGATAGCCCGAATGCCAGACCAAGGCTGGCGAGCGACGCGCGGCGGAACAATACTGACATTACGATTATCTCCAAAGCGGGGTAGCTAGAGCGGAATGGCTTCCAGACCAGCAAGATTGTGGCGGAATTTGGCGCGGTCGACAGGGCGAGCGCGGCGTTGACATCGAATGAGCCCCCTCTTATCTGTCCAACGACTTTGCGTCCAGAACCGTTTTCCGGGCGCTTTTTGCGTTTGTCCGCGTTCACGTGGAGTTGATGGGGCCAGCCGGCGCCTGTCGCAACGACTTGGAATGCTATCGAAAGGGCCATTGGATGGTCAGTCTCGGCGGTCTCGCCCGTAAGGTTTTCGGCTCCTCCAACGATCGTCGGGTCAAATCGACCCGGCCGCGCGTCGAGGCGATCAATGCCATGGAAAACGAGATGCGGGCGCTTTCCGACGCCGAGCTTCAGGCCCGCACGGACAAATTCCGCCAGGACATCGCCAACGGCGCCAGTCTCGACGACCTCCTGGTGCCGGCCTTCGCCACCGTGCGTGAGGCCGCCCGCCGCGTGCTCGGCATGCGGCCGTTCGACGTGCAGCTGATCGGCGGCATGGTGCTGCACAATGGCGGCATCGCCGAGATGCGCACCGGCGAAGGCAAGACGCTGGTGGCGACGCTGCCGGTCTACCTCAACGCGCTCGCCGGCAATGGCGTCCATGTCGTCACCGTCAACGACTATCTGGCCACGCGCGACTCCGAATGGATGGGCCGCGTCTACAAATTCCTCGGCCTTAAGGTCGGCGTCATCGTCCACGGCCTGTCCGACGAGGAGCGCCGCGTCGCCTACGCCGCCGATGTCACCTACGCCACCAACAACGAGCTCGGCTTCGACTATCTGCGCGACAACATGAAATACGAGCGCGCCCAGATGGTGCAGCGCGGTCACAGCTACGCCATCGTCGACGAGGTCGATTCCATCCTGGTCGACGAAGCGCGCACGCCGCTGATCATTTCCGGTCCGCTCGAGGACCGTTCGGAAATGTACAACACCATCGACACCTTCATCATCCAGCTGCAGCCGCAGGACTACGAGATCGACGAGAAGCAGAAGACCTCGATCTTCACCGAGGAAGGCACCGAGAAGCTGGAGAACATGCTGCGCGATGCGGGTCTGCTCAAGGGCGAGTCGCTCTACGACGTCGAGAACGTCGCCATCGTCCACCACGTCAACAACGCGCTGAAGGCGCACCGGCTGTTCCAGCGGGACAAGGACTACATCGTACGCAACGGCGAGATCGTCATCATCGACGAGTTCACCGGCCGCATGATGCCCGGCCGCCGCTATTCGGAAGGCCTCCACCAGGCGCTCGAAGCCAAGGAGCATGTGGCGATCCAGCCGGAGAACCAGACGCTCGCCTCGGTCACCTTCCAGAACTATTTCCGCCTCTACAAGAAGCTCGCCGGCATGACCGGCACGGCGCTGACCGAGGCCGAGGAATTCGCCAACATCTACAATCTCGACGTCACCGAGATCCCGACCAACCTGCCGGTCATCCGCATTGACGAAGACGACGAGGTCTACCGGACGGTCGAGGAGAAATACAAGGCGATCGTCAAGGAAATCAAGGAAGCCCGCGCCAAGGGCCAGCCGACGCTGGTCGGCACGACTTCCATCGAGAAGTCCGAGCAGCTGGCCGAACGCCTGCGCAAGGAAGGTTTTAAGGATTTCGAGGTGCTGAACGCCCGCCACCACGAGCGCGAGGCGGCGATCGTCGCCCAGGCCGGCAAGCCCGGCGCCATCACCATTGCCACCAACATGGCCGGCCGCGGCACCGACATCCAGCTCGGCGGCAATGCCGACATGCGCATCGCCGAGGAGCTTGGCGACATGCCAGCCGGCCCCGAGCGCGAGGCCAGGGAAAAGGAAATCCGCGACGACATCGCCCGGCTGAAGGAAAAGGCCCTCGCCGCCGGCGGCCTCTACGTGCTGGCCACCGAACGCCATGAATCGCGCCGCATCGACAACCAGTTGCGCGGCCGCTCGGGCCGCCAGGGCGATCCCGGCCGGTCGAAATTCTTCCTGTCGCTGCAGGACGACCTGATGCGCATCTTCGGTTCCGAGCGCATGGACGGCATGCTGCAGAAGCTCGGCCTCAAGGAAGACGAGGCGATCATCCATCCGTGGATCAACAAGGCGCTGGAAAAGGCGCAGAAGAAGGTCGAGGCGCGCAACTTCGACATCCGCAAGAACCTCTTGAAATACGATGACGTCTCGAACGACCAGCGCAAGGTGGTGTTCGAGCAGCGCATCGAGCTGATGGACGGCGAGGGCCTGTCCGAGACCATCACCGAGATGCGCGAAGGCGTCATCGAGGAGATCGTCGCCAAGAACATTCCCGAAAATGCCTATGCCGAGCAGTGGAACGTCGCCGGCCTCAAGGCCGAGATCGCCGAATTCCTCAACCTCGATTTGCCGGTCGAGGACTGGGTCAAGGAAGAGGGCATCGCCGAGGACGACATCCGCGAGCGCGTCAGCCAGGCAGCCGAGGCCGCCGCCAAGGAGCGCGCCGAGCGTTTCGGCCCCGACGTGATGACCTATGTCGAGCGCTCGGTGGTGCTGCAGACGCTCGACCATCTGTGGCGCGAGCACATCGTCAATCTCGACCATCTGCGCTCGGTCGTCGGCTTCCGCGGCTATGCGCAGCGCGATCCGCTGCAGGAGTACAAGGGCGAAGCGTTCGAGCTGTTCCAGGCGATGCTGGGCAATCTGCGCCAGGCCGTCACCGCGCAATTGATGCGCGTCGAACTGGTCCGCCAGGCGGCGGAAGCGCCGCCGCCCGAGGCCCCCGACATGTTCGGCAGCCACATCGACGGCTTCACCGGCGAGGACGATTTCGAAGGCGGCGAGACGGCCGTGCTGGTCCGCCAGGAGACCAACGCCATCGTCGCCCCCGAAGACCGTGACCCGAAGAACCCGGCGACCTGGGGCAAGGTCGGCCGCAACGAGGCTTGCCCGTGCGGGTCAGGGAAAAAATACAAGCATTGTCATGGGGCGTTTGCGTAAGGCACTGCTTTCCTTCGCCCCGTTCACGGGGAGAAGGTGCCCGAAGGGCGGATGAGGGGCAGCGCCGGCGCTTGCGACTAGCCGATCTCCCCACCTGAGGGGGAGATGGCCGGCAGGCCAGAGGGGGGGCGCTGTCCCGCCGGCCTTTGATTTATTCGCTTCTCAAATCAACCCCGAATCGCGCGCCGCGGCGGTGGCTTCGCCGCGCGAAACCGCCTCCAGCTTGCCCAGAACCGCCGAGACGTGGTGATCGACCGTCTTCGGCGAGATGGTCAGCTGCTCGGCGATCCGCTTGTTGGAGAAGCCGCGCTCGATCAGTTGCAGCACCTCCATCTGGCGCTGGGTCAGGCCGGCGCGATTGGCGCGCGTAGTTCGGCGCGGCCCCCTTGCGATGCCGTTGACGCCGTTGCGGCGCATGATATCGCGCAGGTGAAGGGCGACGGGCCGGGCGCCGAGGCTTTCGAAAATCTCCAGCGCCAGACGCTGCGCGGTCTCGTTACCCTGCGCCAGCGCAAGCCCGCGTTCGTAGGGCGCGTTTATCTCGGCCCATAGTTCTGCCGCCGCCCGCCAGTCGCCGGCGAGCAGCAGCCGGTAGGGCGCAGCCATGCCGATGGTGTCGCCTGGATCCATGTCCGGCGCCAGCTTCTGCCGCCACGTCGCCAGCTCGCCGAAACCCGCCCGCGTCGTCGACAAGCTCTCAGCCAGTGCGATCAGGCCGAGCGCCTCATCCTTGTCAGCCTGGCCGAGCCACGCCCGTTCGGCCATCAGCGCCGCATAGGGCGCCAGCCGCTGCAATTCCAATCCCTTGTCCAGGAACTGCGTCATTTCGGCAAAAAGCGGCTCGGCGGACGGGTCGCCGCGCCGTATCCGCAGCTTTGCCAGGGCGACCACGGCGGGATAGCGGACCAGCATCGTCGCCTGGTCGTTGGCGATCACCTCGAGTGCCTCGCCGGCAGCCTCTTCCCATTGCCCCTGGCGCAGCAGCAACTGGGCCAGCACGCCGCGCATATAGTCGCGCCAGGTGACGAGATCGTTTTCGACGCAATAGTTGATGCCGCGATCGAGGAACGACCGCGCCTCAGCGAAGCCGAGCTGGTTCATCTCGCTGCAGGCGCTGTTGGTGAAGGCGCGCGCCGCATGTTCCTGAAAATTCTGCTCCAGCGCGATCTCCAGGCTGCGAGCAAGGTGCAGCCGTCCGTTTGCCAGATCCAGCCACTGCTCGGCGCTGCCGACATTGTTGAGCGCGTGGCAGACGATGTCGGGCCGGTTCAGTTGTTCGGCGAGCGCAATCGCCTTGTTGCCGAGCCGCAGCGTGTCGTCGAGCCTTTCGGCCAGCATCGCCAGTTGCGAGAGGTTGGAATAGGCCATGGCGAGCTCCGGCCCGGCCGGCGCGGTCTCCAGCAGCTGAACCGCCTGCTCGCCAAGGGCATCGGCAGCCATGCGGTCGCCAAGCAGGTAAGCAAGGCGCGACAGCCACCTGAGGCAATCCCCTTCCTTCGCCGTGTTCCCCTGGGCCTGATGCAGCCGGCGCGCCTGGTCCTGCGCGGCGATGGCCTCGTCGATCTTGCCGATGAGGTGGCACTCGAAGGCATATTTCTCATGGAGCGCCGTGCGCTCCTCCACCGGCAGGCCGTCGGCCTGCCGCAACACGGCTTCATAGAAGCCGGCCGCATCGCGATGGGCGCCGACGCGGGAGGCCTCGCGCGCCGCAACCGGGGCCAGCTCGCGCACTGCCTGCAGATTGTGCGCCTCCACCGCGTGATGCACCAGGCGGCCGGTGGAAACCTCACTGTTTTCGAGCAGGGCGGCCAGGGCGCGCTGGTTGAACTGCCGCCGGTGGCTCGTCGTCAGCATCGCCTCGATGGCGCGGCGGGCGATCTCGTGCCGGAACGCATAGCCATCGCCCAGATCCTCCAGCAAGCCGTTGGCGACGCATTCGGCAAGCTGGCCGGCGCTGGCGACGCCGCATAGGCCCCGCAACGCCCAGGCATCGGCCCGCCGCGGGAACACCGACACCGCGTCGAGCATCGCGCGGGCGCCGGCCGACAGGCGCTCGGCGCGCGCCAGAACCGCGTCGCGCACGCTTGCCGGCAGCGCCGTTTTTTCCTCGCATCCGCTGCACAACAGTTCGGTGACGAAAAAGGCGTTGCCCGCCGTCGCCCGGTAGATGGCGTCGCCATCACGCCCCGCCGCCTCGGCCAGCGACAGCACCGCCGACTCGCTGAGCAGCGGCACGTCGATGCGCGCGACGCTGCCTGCCGGTATCTCGCCGAGCGCGCGGCGCACCCGCATCTGTCCCTCGCTGCGATCGGTGCGCGCCGTCAGCAGCAGCAAGAGATGCCTGTTGGCAATGCGCCGGCCGAGAAAGCGGACGAAATCGAGCGTCGCATCATCGGCCCAGTGCAAGTCCTCGATCACCAGCAGGGTCGGCTGCGCCTTTGTCTCGAAGATGTCGAGCGCATCCGAAAACAGCGGCAGCCTCTGTCCCTGCCGATGATCGATCGCCTGCGGCAGCGCCCATTGCGCGTCCCGCGCCAGATCGTAAAGCGGCCCGAGCGGATCGGGTATCGACAGATCCTCGCAGGCGCTGCGGAATATGCGCGTGGCTTGCGCAGTCCGGTCGATGAAGGCCTCGACAAGCGCGGTCTTGCCGGCCCCGGCCTCGCCAGCAAGCACCGCGACGCAGCCACGGCCGCGCCCGGCATCGGCCAGCAGCCCGTCGAGTCGCTCCAGCTGTTTCTGCCGTTCCAGAAGCATCATTCGCTCACGCAGATCGAGTTCGCCGAAAAGGCGGACCCGCGATGGACCCGCCAACATATCCCCCGCTCATAACGCTGCCAACATAGGGAATCGTCCCGCCAAAAATGGGGAAAGGCTCCGATGTGCGCTCTTGCCGGGCGTGATCAATGTCGAGCCGCGCTCAAACCGGGCGTGACCCACTGGAGAAAGGAAGGCTTCCATGCCTCGCTATCTGATTGAACGCACATTCCCGGACGGCCTCAACGTGCCGATGAACGAAGCCGGCGCCGACGCGCTGGGCGGTGTCGTCATGCGCAATGCCGAAAAGGGCGTTACCTGGCTGCAGTCCTACGTGTCGCCGGACAAGAAGCGCAGCTTCTGCATCTACGACGCGCCCTCGCCCGAGGCGATCCGCAGCACCGCCCAGAAGAATTCGCTGCCTGTCGACAAGATCACGGAGGTGCGGGTTCTTGACCCCTACTTTTACCGTTGATGGCAGGCAAACCCCAAGTGGCGGACAAAAGGATGAGTATCAAACTGCCATTCGCGGCAATTGCGACATGCCTGATGGCATGCCGGTCGGCGAACCGGCGCCTGTCGTGGGAAACCCCGGCGGTTCCCTGCTTGGCCGTCTATGGCGGATCGCGGCGGCGCTGCCTTCGCGTCTGCTGGGCAGGCGGCGCCGGCTGCCCCCGCAAGACGATTATCTGAGGCAGGACATCGGACTGCCCGAACGCGAGCAGCGGCGCGAATACTGGGAATATTATTGGTGGGACTATTAGTACGCCGCGCCGTTTGGACGGGCTGAGACAAGCCGTGCAACCGGCCGCATCATTGCGGCCGACATGAAAACAGGACGAGCGACCTGTTTCGCAAAGTTCCAACGGACGCCGCAGCGTTGAGCAGACCCGATCGGTGCGCGTCCTCAAACAACCGGAGAGAACATGAACATCAATCTTTGCACCGGGCGCCTTGCCGCCCTGGCCATCCTGTCGATCGCCGCCACCGCTGCCCAGGCAAAGGACGGCAATCCGCTGGCCGACAAGGTACGCGCCGCCAACAGCCGCTTCGAGAATGTGGCGGCGGCGACCGCTGAGGGCTACGCGCCAATCCCCTGCGCCAGCGGCATCACCGGCGGCGCCATGGGCATCCATTACGTCAATCCCGGCTACCTCAAGGACGACGCTGTCGATGTCGCCAAGCCGGAAGCGGTGATGTACGAGCCGATGGCCGACGGCACGCTAAAACTGATCGCGGTCGAATACATCACCTCGAAAGGCCCGGCCTCGCTCGATGGACATCTGTTCAACTTCAACAGCGCGCCCAATCGCTATGGCCTCGGTCCGTTCTACGAGCTGCATGTCTGGGCCTGGAAGGGCAACCCGACCGGCGCCTTCGCCGACATGAACCCGAATGTTTCATGTGATGCGATGAAGGGGACGTAGGCGGGGCTCTTCCTTCTCCCCGTTCTACGGGGAGAAGGTGCCCGACGGGCGGATGACGGGCAGCACCGGCGTTGGCCAATCTCCCCACCTGAGGGGGGCGGCTGGCCGGAGGGTTTTTTGGCCAAGCGGATCTCACGCACCAGCTTCAACCGTTATAGATCACACCGATTATTCGGCGCACGTGTTGCACTTGTGGGACGCCAGGTTGCGCCTTTCCTACAGATAGGACTTCCGATGAACCAAGACCGCCTATGCTCTCGAATTGACGCAGATGAGCGAGATTTCCGGGGAGAGCGGACCCTATCCGCTTGAATATACCGGCTCCGCTATCGAGAGCCAGCGCAACCAACGTTCCCTCATGGTGCCCAATTTCGGCAAGACTGATTGAAGGCCCTCCGAGCACTATCTGCTTTGGAAGAGCAAGCGGCACAGCGCTCTCATCTACAACGCGAAACCCGACCTCAACGCGAGCCAGAACTTTAGATGCATCAACGAGAACGGCCTCATCCTGCCCTTGATCTACTTTGATGTCGTGATCGAACAAAACACCCGCAACCTGATGGACGGAAACTTCTGCTTCAGGAAAAAATACTGTGTAAGGACTTTTTGCGCTAGGATCCGGAACTTCCGCTGTTAACCCAATAAAGTCCGAGCCCTTCGAGCGAAGGAACCGGCGCGCGAAGATCGACTGACCGTGACGCGCGATGACGAGACGGCGGTCGAGGACCGGACCGGGCTGCGCTTCGACAATTGCTAGAGATCCTTGGGGAGCCGCAAAGCCAAAATTATGGCGACGTAGATAGAATACAGCCTTTCCAACCAATAGCTTAGGATCGAACGGTTCTGTGGCCTCTTGCGAACCCATGGCGGGAGAGTGTTGGGTAAATGCCGCAAGATCAGGGTAGACTATCAGGTTAAGTGACGGCGGCGTCATCGGATCTAAGGCCGGCGGCACGTCAACTGCCCCAGTGGGGGTTGGTGAAATGGCCGCGCGGCGCTTCCATCGATCGCATTCCTCGTACATTCGCCCGGTAAGCACAACGAGTTGCCCAAGATCATCGGCACATTGCGCAACCTCCCCCGGACGAATTTCCTGACGATTCCCATGATGCGCTTTGTTCATCAATTGCAGCACGAGCGAGCCTTCGGCCAACGCTGGGTGCGAGATGAAGTCTGAAAACACCTGCATCGCAAACATCCCTTGCGGACCGGCTTTTATGCAAGATCGCAGGCGATCTGCAAAGGTTCTCAATGTTGGATCGGGATTTGCTTTTGCCCAAACCAAATGAGCGGGATCATCGAACACATCACCCAACGCTGCTTCAAAGAAAACTCTGCAACCGTCCGCATAAGATCGAGCAGGCTCTTCAGCATTTCGGTCTCTATCATACAATTCCTTGCGAGCCTCGATCTCTGCCTGATGGGGTGTTGTTCTAACTACAGGTTGGTTCAGCGTAGCCGGATGAACGGCAAGGTGTTCCACAGCGGGACGAACCGGCAGCCGGGCAACCACGCCGGCAAAGCGCCTATCGTAAGACGTAACAATTAGCTGTGCGCCTAGCTCGATAAGGGTTCCAAAGGAGTTGGCTAGCTGTTGCCGATTTTCATCATCGAGCAATTCCTGCGGATCATCGAGCAAAAGGGTCTTAAGACCCCCACGGGTTTTCAGCACATGCTCCCAAAAGGCAAAGAAGAAACCAACCAAACTAGCCCGCAGCGCCGACGCATTTGTCACGTGCTGTGCAGGCGCAGACACACCACCTGCACGAACAACAAGATCGAGTTTGCCCTTCCGTCCCATAGAAGCGTCGACCAACTCGTGTGCGGTGCTGGGGAACGTGCTGACATAAATTCGCGACCGCCATAGCGCTGCTTCGGTGCGGAGGGTCTTACGCAGTTGATCGACTTGCCGATCCGCCAACTCGCCTAACTTTGAAAGATTTACGAGCGCGGTGCCCGCGGTTTCGTACTCGGCGATCCGTTTTTCGGCAGCACGCCGAAGTTTGATTTCATCTTTCAAACGAGTGCACTTTGCTAGGGCCTTGGTAATTGGCTCCGCGCCTTTCACAGTGACATCAAGCTCTAAGAGCTTGCCCATGAGTGTGACCTTTTCTGGAAGCTCACCCGTTTTGCGCCTACGACCAACGACGTTTTCAAAGACTTGACGTGCGAAGACCTCGTTTTCTTGTCGCCATCGGGCAAAACGCAATGCCAAGTCGAGACGCTTCAATCCCTCCGTGAGGGCCGCACAAGTCGCAGGAAGCGAGATCGGGGTAGCGGCAGGGAGGTCGGGGCTCTGTTTGACGACTTCGTCAAAGGCTTTGGCCGTCTCACTTTTGAGAGCGACCAATTCGCCTCCGAACGCGTCAAGAGCGAAAAGTTCATCGACCAGAGCCTTGCGTATGAGGTCGATGGGATGAGTCGGCAGATCGCGTTTGAGTTCAGCTTGCAATGCTTCGGGTAGAACGCTGTTAAGTTCACCTAGAGCGATCTGTGACCAGCGATTTAGGGTTTGGGCAATCAGCGAGGCGTCCAGGCTAGCCTCGTGAATATGCGTCTTTACAAGCCGGCCACTGACGGGGTCCTGGGCTTCGACCAGAGAGCCGCCACACACAACGCACTGATCTTCAGTGCGGACAGCGTCGGGATGTTCTTCGATCCAAGTAGCCACATGAGCGTAAAGGCGCGAACGAGCCGCAGACGATGGATCTCGCGCCAAAGCGTCGAGTAACTTTGCCTCACGTACTATCTCGGCAATTTTGGTCTCGGCGGTGCTTAGCTGCTCCGACGAGAGTTCGCGAAAACCCCGCAACCTTGCCATCGAGGGAAGTCGTTGGGGCTGACCTACTTCGTTGAGTGCGGGCGCAATCGAAGTCTCAAGATCGGCGCTCCGTTTGGGGTCAACGGGATCGAACCCTTCACCAAGGATATCGCGAACGGACTCATAGGCTGTCGCCTTTGTGGCTTCAAAATACCCGGTGATTTCGTCAAGGGTTTCTTCAGCAGTCGCATCACTAGAAGGTTCCGGCATCGCCTTTGGCGGCACGAGCGCCGGATAGGGCTTTAGCTCCGCAGTAAAGTCGTCCCGCGCAGTTCTGTAAATCCGATCAATTCCCTCCAGTTCCTTAGTTTTGGCCTTAATAAACTCCTTTATCTTGTTCTTGGCGCGCAGAGCGTGCCCGGCGAGGTCTACCAGCGCCGATAGGCCCGTTAACTCGGCGACGGCCCGGCCTAGTTCGGATTCACTTCCAACTTTGATGAGTGGGAGAAGGCCTGGCATAACTGTCCCGATCCGCACGGCTATCGGATCAATGGCGAGGCCAGCTAGCTCCGGCGGAATCTCCTCAAGGACACCTCGCGCGGTTCGCCTCTGAATGCGGCGGACAGGGGGCAATATTTCCCCTTCTTCGTCAGCAAAGGTCAACTCAACCCATGTGTCAGCTGGAACCCACCCCTGATCAGGCCGAAATTGAGAAACATCTGGCATGGGGGTAACTGGGGAGAGCCGGTGCGCCGTTTCACCGTCCTCTCCATCTGCATTTGCTATCCAGCAATCGAAGTCTACATCCGCCCTTTCTGGCTCGCGCTGTGGGCGAAGGATCTCACCTGTTAGACCCCAAATAATGGCATTTGCTAGCGAGGTCTTTCCGGAGCCGTTGCGGCCCTCGAACAGGGTCACCGGCGCTGTAAATTCATGAACATAGTTTTGCGGAGGCGCGCCAGGAGTTCCAAATTTGTGAAGCCCCGCAAACCTATGAGCTTCGAGCTTTACCAACGTCAGACGCCTATTGTTGGTATTAGCCGCGCGCGCCGGAATTGCCGCCACTTCTGGCGGCTCAGCGAGAATTGCATCCACCAATTGTTCAGCGTGCGCAGCACTTACGTTGGCTATCCAATTTGCCGCGCCTCGCGTCCGGTACCATTGTAGAGCGCTGCGTGCCCGGTTATCGGCCAACGCAAATAATACGTCACCGTCAATAGCAACCGCCCGATCACTAACCAGATCTGTCAACAGAGACTCTAGGGTATGGAGGTGGAGCAGTTGCGGCGTAAATTCAATCATTTCCCCGCCAAATATTTTTTCGCGAATGTTGTTCGATCTAGACATCTGGCAGTCGGGTGAACTAAGCGGATGAGCTCAACTGATTTTTTCAGAAAAACGTCGCACAATCCAAAATTGGGCAATGAACTTTGTCCCCTAAAGCAAAATTTGTCTATACCTTTGCGACTCCCTACCTTCGTTAGTAAGCTTTATTTTGAGAACGTCTGCAACAACGGTAGGGCAAGGCAAATTTTCGAAAGCCAGCGCCGCCCCTCATCCGCCTGCCGGCACCTTCTCCCCGTATAGAGACGGGGCGAAGGGAACTCCCCACCCAACCGTTTCTTAATGTGTCTCCGCTACACCCAACCCCTGTAAATTGGCGGAAAACGGAGTGTGATCGGGGTGCGCTTTTCCGCGGCGACGACAGCCGGGCGGTTCCTGCCGCAGCGCCTTGCGCTGCGCATCAGGCCGCTGCTTGGCCTGATCGATGCCGTCCTGTTCAGCGCCGGCGCGCGCGGCGAGGCCGGCCGCATGTCGCTGATCGCCTTTTCGGTCCGCATCGTCAGCGCCGTCATCGCCTTCGTCAGCCAGGTCCTGATGGCGCGCTGGATGGGCTCGTTCGAATACGGCATTTTCGTCCTCGTGTGGGTGACGATGGTCATCGTCGGCAATCTCGCCTGCCTCGGCTTCCACACCTCGATCATCCGCTTCATTCCCGAATATCGCGAGCGCGGCATGATGGCCGAACTGCGCGGCATCGTGCGGGCCAGCCGGCTGTTCGTGCTGATTGCCTCCACCGTGATCGCCGGCCTCGGCGCGCTCGGCGTCTGGCTGCTGTCGGCCTATATCGAAAACTACTATGTCGTGCCGTTCATCCTCGGCATCATCTGCCTGCCGATGATCGCCATGTCCGACCTGCTGCAAGGGCTGGCGCGGGCCAATTCCTGGGCGCTGTTTGCGCTGTCGCCGACATTCCTGGTGCGGCCGCTGCTGATCCTGGCGTTCATGGCGCTGATGCTCCTGGCGGGCTATGCGCCCGACGCCAGAACGGCGATCTTCGCCGCGATCACCGCCACCTATGCCACCACGCTCGGCCAGCTTATCGGCGTGACGTCGCGCATCGACAAAAGGATCCCGGCCGGACCGATGAAATTGCATTTCGGCCACTGGTTCATCGTCTCGCTGCCGATCTTCCTGGTCGAGAGCTTCTTCTTCCTGCTCACCAACGCCGACGTGCTGATGGTCGGCGCCTATCTCGATCCCAACGACGTCGCCGTCTATTTCGCCACGGTCAAGACGCTGGCACTGGTGCATTTCGTCTATTTCGCCGTCAAGGCCGGCGTTGCCCAGCGCTATGCCCAGTTCACCCATGGCGAGCCGCAAAAGCTCGCCGCCTTTGCCCGCGAAACCGTGTCGTGGACCTTCTGGCCGTCGCTGGTCATGGCGCTGCTGGTGCTGGCCCTGGGCGAGCCGATGCTGACCCTGTTCGGCCCCGAATTTTCCGCCGGTTATCCGCTGCTGTTCCTGCTGGTGTTCGGCGTCGTCGCGCGGGCCGCCGTCGGCCCTTGCGAAAGCCTGCTCACCATGAGCGGCAACCAGAATATCTGTGCCGCCGTCTATGCCATGACGCTGGCCTTCAACATCGCGCTTAGCGTCGTGCTGATCCCGCTCTTCGGCCTGTGGGGCGCGGCGATGGCCACCGTCTTCGCCATGATCTTCGAGGCCGGCGCGCTGTCCTTTACGGTCTGGCGCAAGCTCGGCATCGCCATGGTCATTTTCGTGCCCGCCAAAGGAGCCGCCTGATGGCTGCCGTCCCCTTGCTCGAGGAAACCAGCGGCGGCCCGGCCGGCGCCATGGTGTCCGGCCTTGCCGGGCTTGCCCGCGAAGCCGATCCCGCCCATGTCGAGATCCTCGCCAACAACCGGCCCGAGCGCAAGCTTGCCATCTATCCGGCCTCCGCCGGCTTCGACCTGGTCGAGGAGCTCGACTATCTCTGTACCCGCACGATCGAGCCCAACGTCTTCTTCAATCCGCGCTTCCTGGCGCCGGCCATGCCCAGGCTCGAGGACCGTGAGGTGCGGCTGGCCGTCATCCGCGACGGCGACCAGTATCGCAACCGGCTGCGCCTGCTGGTGCCGTTCTCGGTCGAGCGGCCGGCGGTGCCGCTCGGAGTTCCCGTCATGCGCACCTGGTCGAGCCCGTTCGGCCCGATCGGCACGCCGCTGGTCGACCGCGACGATCCGATCGGCGTGATCGAGGATTTCTTCTCGATGCTGTCCAGGCCGCATCTCAAACTGCCGAAAGTCTTCGTGCTGCCCGACATAAGGCTGGATGGCCCGGTGGCGAGCCTGCTCGCCAGCGTCGCCGAAACGCGCGGCCTGACGCTGGTCACCACCGGCAAGGCCGAGCGCCCGGTGCTCGAAAGCGAGCTCAATGGCGAGGAATATCTGAAAGCTTCGCTGCGCGCGCACCATTATCGCGAGTTCCGCCGCCTGAAGCGCCGCCTTGCCGACCTCGGCCGGCTGGAGCATGTCGTGGCGCGCGGGCCGGACGAGATCCGCCATGCCATCGAGAATTTCCTGACACTGGAGGCCGCCGGCTGGAAAGGCCGCGAGCGCACCGCCATGGCCATCGACCGCTACCGCGCCGCCTTCGCCCGCGAAGCGGTGCACCGGCTGGCCGAACAGGATCTTTGCCGCATCCATTCGCTGACGCTCGACGGCCGCACCATCGCCTGCCTGGTCGTCTTCGTCGAGGCCGGCGTCGCCTACACCTGGAAGACCGCCTATGACGAGACGCTCGCTGCCTATTCGCCGGGCACGCTGCTGATGATCGAGGTGACCAGGCAGCATCTCGACGACCCCAACATCATGATGACCGATTCCTGCGCGGTGCCCGACCATCCGGTGATGAGCCGGCTGTGGAGCGAACGCAAGCCGATGGGCACGCTGGTGATCGGGCTGACGCCGGACGCCGACCGCCCCGCCCGCCAGGCGGCGTCGCAGCTTCACCTCTACCGCGAAACCCGCAACATGGCGCGCCTGCTGCGCAACCGGATGAGGAGCCTGCTGCGCCGGCGCTAGTGCATGGGGTCCAAAGTGGGCCCGACCGTCCGTCTCCGCACCGTCGGCTCTCTCGGGCCTAGGTCGTCAGGGTTAATTCTCCCGATCAGCGGAAAGGATTAGCATCGACGCAGTCCCAACCGGGATGAGGCGATCAATTACGGCCGCGCGTCCAGCATCACTGCCGCCTCGGTCCTGCACGGCCAGAAGAAAAAAATCTGGGAGGAATGCATGATGAAAACAACTCACCTCAGGCGTGTCGGTATCCTCACCTTGGCAGGTCTCGTTGGCGCGTGTCTGAACGCCGCCACGCCTCGGGCGGCCGAACCCGACAAAGCCGAGATCGATGCCCTGCGTAAATCGCTGTCCAGGTATGAAGACTACAAGGTTGCCATTCGCGAGCTTTATCTATCGACGGTAGGATGCGTCTTCTACAGCGGTGAAAAGGTAGAGGGGGCGATGGACTACCCGAAGGGCGCGATGGGCATCCATTTCGTCAACGTCACGACTGTCGGCCCGACCGCGGATCCGACGCGCCCCAATGTGCTGATCTATGAGCCGGTCGGCGGCGAATTGCGCCTGGTCGGCGCGGAATGGCTCGTGCCCTTGACGCCCGACACCAAGGAGCCGCCGAAGCTCTTCGGCCAGACATTCCAGGGGCCGATGGAGGGGCATTATCCGCTCATCCCGAAGGAGTTCCACCACTACGACCTTCACGCCTGGCTGTTCAAGGACAACCCGCTCGGAATGTTCAGCCCGACGAACCCGGACGTGAAATGCGACAATTATGCGTTCCCGATGCCGGAGCAGCCCACCAAGATGGTGCCGGGGCCGATGTGAGCGACCTCGTTACCGCCTGAGGCTGTCGGAGGGACCGGCCGCGGCCTCAATAGCAGTTATCCCAGGAGGGCTCCTGGGATAACGCCAGCCGAGCTCGCTTGAGCGGCCGGATATGGCCTATCCTAACTTTATCCGGCGGTTAGCCAGGACGCTCGTTGCTCTCGGTCGATTCCCGAAAGCCATGTCATTGGACCTGGCCGCAGCCTCGCTCCGATCGCCGTCGCGAAGCGAAAGGACATCGCTCTGGCCAACGCTGTCGGCAGGTCGTCACGAAGCGGACGCGGTGACTTTGGGGCGTCCGAACTCGACGTCCCAGCTGCGCTCCTGGGGTGCGGCTTCGCCATTCAGGCCGAGTTTGGGGAAAAGCAATTCAGCGACGTTGAACGCCTCTTCCAGATGCGGATAGCCGGACGCGATGATGGTTTCGATGCCGATCTCCTGATACTCGCGAATGCGCGCGGCAACATTGTCGGGATTGCCGACCAGGGCCGTTCCCGCACCGCCACGCACCAGCCCCGGTCCCGCCCACAGGTTCGGGCCGACGATCAGCCGGTCGCGGCGGCCCTGATGCAGCGCCGACATGCGCTTTTGGCCGACGGATTCCGAAATATGGACAAATCCCTTCTGGGCTTCGGCGATCAGGTCGTCGGTGACGTGGCTGATCAGCCGGTCGGCCGCCGCCCACGCCTCATCCTCCGTTTCGCGTACGATCAGGTGAATGCGAAGGCCGAAGCGGATCGTTCGGCCTTGCGCCGCTGCTGCCTGTCTGACGCGGCCGATCTTTTCGGCAAGCTGGTCCACCGGTTCACCCCAGCTCAGATAGGTGTCCACGTGCTTGGCGGCGATCGCGATGCCGGCATCCGAAGAGCCTCCGAACCAGAGTGGCGGATGCGGCCGCTGAACCGGCGGGAAGGAAATGTCGATGCCGTGGGCGGAAAGATATTTGCCGTCGAAATCCGCCGGCTCACCCGAAAGGATCCGCCGCCAGATCGTCAGGAACTCGTCGGTCTGTGCATAGCGCTCGTCATGACTGAGCTTGTTGCCGTCGCCGGCGAGATCGGCCGGGTCGGCTCCAGTGACGACATTGAGCAGGACACGACCACCGGAAATGCGGTCCAGAGTGGCCGCATGACGCGCAAACAGCGCCGGTGTTCCGCTGCCCGGCCGAAGTGCCACGAGGAACCTCAGCCGTTCGGTGAGCGGGATCAGCCCGGCCGCCACGATCCAGGCGTCTTCGCAACGCGTTCCTGTCGGCAGGAGCACGCCCTTGAAGCCAAGCCGGTCCGCAGCCTGGGCGATCTCCCTGAGATAGCCGAAGGTTGCCGGGCGGTGCCGCTCGTCCGTGCCGAGATACGGTCCATCGCCATGGGTCGGCAGATACCAGTAGAGGTCGAGCGGACGGGTGTTGCTGGACATCGGATTGTTTCCTTCAGCGATTGCGGAATGTCTAGGCAAGCGTCAGATCTTGCCCTTCCAGGGGATGAGGCGATGCTCCAGCCAGCGCATGCCGCTGGTAAAGGCGAAGGCAAGGATGGCGATGACGATGAGGCCGACGAAGACGACGTCGGTGGCGAGGAAATTGGCCGCCGACATGATCATGTAGCCGAGGCCCGACTGGGCCGCGATCAGCTCGGCCGCTACCAGCGTGGACAATCCGGCGCCGATGGCAATCTTCAGGCCGGTCATGATTTCCGGCAACGCGGACGGCAGGATGATGCTGGTGAAAAGTTGCAGCCGGCTCGCACCGAGCGACAGCGCGGCATTGATGCGTTCGGCCGGCACCGACCGGACGCCGGCCTGTGCGGCAAAACAGATCGGGGCGAAGGTCGACAGCGACAGGAGCACGATCTTGGACGTTTCGCCGATGCCCAGCCAGATGATCAGCAGCGGCAGGTAGGCCAGAGGCGGCAGACCCCAGTAGAGATCGATCGGAACGCTGAAAATGCCCTTGACCCAGCGATTGAGTCCCATCAGCAGGCCGAGCGGAATGCCCAGGAAAATGCCGACACCGAGCGCCGCGGCGATGCGGCCGAGGCTGGCGAGTGTGTGCTCGAGGAGCGTACCGTTGGCATAGCCATCGGCCCAGACGGCGCTGAACTGGGTCAGTACCTCGGCGGGCGACGGCAGGAACAGCGGCGACGCCCAGCCGAAGCGCGTGGCCAAAAACCACAAGGCGATGAGCGACGCCAGGGTGACCAGGCTGATGCCGAGCGTGCTTGTCGAAGCGGACCGGCGCGTCTTGGGAGACGGCGCGCGCTGAGCTATCGAAGACGAAAAAGAGGTTCCGGAATTGGCGGCGAGCGTCATTGCAAGGTTCCTGTGCGGGCGCCTTCCGGCTGGTGGATGAGCGAGCGGATTTCCTGCCGCAGTTCGATGAAACGCGGGTGGGACTGGATCGGCCCGATGTCGCCGCTCTCAGCGAAGTCGCGAACGAAGTCGGCGTCGAACCGGGCAACGATGCGGCCTGGTCGAGGCGACATCACAACGATGGTGGTGCCGAGCGTGAGGGCTTCCTCGATCGAATGGGTAATGAACAGGATCTGCTTGCCGGTCTTGGCCCAGACCGAGGCCAGAAGCTGCTGCATCGTCTCGCGCGTCAGGCTGTCGAGGGCGCCGAACGGCTCGTCCATCAGCAGGATCTTCGGATCGGTGGCCAGCGCCCGCGCGATGCCGACTCGCTGGCGCATGCCGCCGGACAGTTCATAGGGCGGCTTTTCGGCGAAATCGGCGAGCCCGACCAGTTCCAGCAGACGCCTCGATCGCTCATGGCGTTCGCCGCGCCGCACGCCTCGGTATTTCAGGCCGAGAGCGACATTGTCCAGCACATTGGCCCAGGGCAGCAAGGTATCTTTCTGGAAGACGACGCCACGATCGCCGCCGGGCGCGACAATTTCTTTTCCGTCCAGTGTGATCGTGCCTTCGGTGAGCGGCAGGAAGCCGGCGATCGCGTTGAGCAATGTCGACTTGCCGCATCCGGAAGCACCAACCGCGACAACGATGGAATCTGGAGCGATATCGAGCGAGACGTGATCAAGCGCGTGTACGTCCTGGCCATCCGAGGCCGGAAAGGTCACGCTGGCATCGCGGATCCGAAGCATGGTGGGCCTCCAAGCAGTCTGGCTGGCGAGAATTCCGCCAGCCAGAACCTGAATTTCGTCAGGTGATTTCTAGTTCGAGGCCTTGGCAGCGTCTGCGTATTCCGGATCGGCGAACGCGGCGTAGCTGTCCTTGATGGCGGTGATCTTGTGCTGGTCCTTCAGGAAGCCTGCGGTGTCCTTGAGGATTTTCGCAACGGCGCTCTTGTCGCCACCGCCCAGCCATTTGTCGGACACCTGCTCGTCGAGCGGCGGAACCACAGTCGTCTTCAACTGCTCCGAATTCTCGGCCGCCGTGCCGCCCTGCAATTTGGCGATCAGCTTGGCGCTCTCTGAGTCCGGTCCCCATGCGGCCGGGTTGCTCAGGTAGGCGGTGTTGTAGCCGTCGATCAGCCGGACATACTGGCCGAGGAAGTCGGGATTGGCCTTGGCGAACTCGCCGGTCACGACCAGCGCGCTGAAGGTCGGCGCGCCACGGTCGGCGACCTGGCCGGCTGTGAGCAGAACCTTGCCGTCCTTTTTGAGTTCAGAGAGTGCCGGATCCCAGACGAAGGCCCCGTCAATGTCGCCGCGCTTCCAGGCAGCGACGATTTCGGGCTGCGGAATGGCGATGACCTGGGTTTCTTTCTCCGAAATGCCTTCCTGCTTGAGGACGGCGAGAAGCTGGTAATGGTCCGTCGATACTGGCGCGGCCGCGAGCTTCTTGCCCCGCAGGTCGGCCGGCGACTTGATATCGGGCCGCACCACCAGGGCTTCTCCGTCACGGGAGACCGAGGAGATGTAGAAGGCCTTCACGTCGATGCCCCTGCTGACGGCTGCGGCGAACGGGCTTGATCCGACATCGCCGATCTGGACGTCGCCGGATGCGATGGCAGCAAAGATGTCAGCACCGGAATTGAAGCGGCGGTATTCGATGTTCCAGCCGGTTTTCTTGGCAAGATCGCCGTTGGCAATACCGAGGTTGTAGGGATTGGCACCGGTCTGGTAGGCGATGACGACTTTCTTGTCGTCGGCATGCGCTGCAGCGGATGTGGCCGCTATGGCAAGCCCGACAAGGGCGGCGGAAATAAGTTTTCGCATGGAGCCTTAATCCTTTTGAACAGAGGGCAAACCCCTCGACCGCCCTATTCAAAGAGCGTTGGATTAAAGTCCACTGATATTATAGACTTAGATAGCAATGGAATTCTTAAAATCAGCTCGCGCTTAAAAAAGAATTCGGATTTAGACGGCACCCTGTCGCCCGCGGGATTATTCAGGCGCAAAATGCGGAGTGCTTACGGGCCGCGCCTTGGCCATATATCGCCTATCAGGCACTTGCCTTGGCACTTTATCCGTCAGCCCGAAGCCGCCCGGACCGGTTGGCTCTTCGGCTGGCGCGCTGAAAGCAGGGCAACGAATTGATCCACGGCCTGCCCGGCCCGCGCCAGAACCAGCGAATCTACGAGCTTGCCGTCGGCAAAGTCGCTGTCACTGCCATAGACGGCGCTCGGCACCGTCAGGGCGGAGTAAAAGCCAAACAGCGGGCGAAGCTGATGTTCGACTACCAGCGCGTGGCGCTGGCCACCACCCGTCGCGCCGATCAGGACCGGCCGGTCGACGAGCGCCAGTGGATCGATGAGGTCGAACAGATGCTTGAACAGGCCAGCATAGGAGCCGTTGTAGACCGGCGTCGTGACGATCAGCGCGTCGGCCTGTTCGACCGCGTTTACCACATTCAGCGCCTCCGGCGTCAATTCCCTTCGCGTAAACGCAGCACCCAGACCACGGCCGGCATCGACAAGATCGAGGAAATTTACTGTGACAGACAATCTTTCGCGCAGCGCCTCGCCGAGATGATGCGCCAGCGTCCGCGACTTCGACGGCCTGTGGGTGTTGCCCGAAAGCACGACGATGTTCTGGCGCAGCCGTTCGACGTGGAAATTCATGGGCTCTCTCATCTGTCCAAAGCAATTGGAAACGCGGGCGGGGCCGCCGGCCCCGCCATTTCGTCGGCGACCGTCAGGCGGCGCGCAGAGGCCGTGTCAGCGGGATCGGCGCGGCCGGCTCCGAACGCGGCACGCGGCCTTCGACCGGATGGCTCGGATCATTGAACCCATGCGTTGAGGCATGACCGGCAGTGACGAGGCGGTCGACAAAGGCCTCGTCCTCGGCGCTCAGCCTGAAGTCCAATGCCTTCGCATAGCTGTCCCACTGTTCCTCGGTACGCGGGCCGGCGATCGCCGCCGTGATCAGCCGGTTGTTCAACACCCAGGCCAGCGCGAAATCGGCGGCCGAGACGCCGCGTGACTTTGCGTGCGCCGCGATCTGCCTGGCGATCTCGATCGATTCCGGGCGCCACTCGGTCTCGGCGATGCGCTTGTCGCCACGGCCGGCCCGCGTGTCGGCGGCAGGCGCCTGGTTCGGCTCGTATTTGCCGGTCAGCACGCCGCGCGCCAGCGGGCTGTAGGAGACGACGCCAAGACCGTAGTAGGCGGCCGCCGGCAGCTGTTCGGCCTCGGCGGTGCGGTTGACGATGTTATAGAGCGGCTGGCTGGCTACCGGCCGGTCGATGCCGAGTTCATCGGCCAGATGCGCGACTTCGGCGATGCGCCAGCCACGAAAGTTGGAGACGCCGAAATAGCGCAGCTTGCCCTGGCGGATCAGGTCGGCGATCGCCCGCACCGGCTCTTCCAGCGGCGCATCGAAGACGGCGCGGTGGAAGTAGAACAGGTCGATATAGTCTGTTCCCAGGCGCCGCAGGCTGTTCTCGACCGTCTGGATCACCCATTTGCGCGAATGGCCGCCGAGATTAGGCCCCTTGTCATGCGAGTTGACGAACTTGGTCGCCACGACCCAATGATCGCGCGTCACCTTGATACCGCGACCGACGACTTCCTCGGACTTGCCGTTGTGGTAGACGTCGGCGGTGTCGATGAAGTTGATGCCTTGCTCGCGCGCCTTGTCGATGATGCGATGCGCGACCGTCTCCTCGGTCGGCCCGCCGAACATCATCGTGCCCAGGCTGAGCGGCGAAACCTTCAGGGCGCTGCGGCCAAGATAGCGGTAGTCGGACATTTTTCTGCTCCGTTGAATTTCAGTTGATGGTTGGTTCGGCGTAGTGGCAGGCGACATGGTGTCCCGGCGCGATCGCTCGGAACGCCGGTTCCTGCGAACGGCACAGATCGGTCGCCAGCGGGCAGCGGGTATGGAAACGGCAGCCGCTGGGGATGTTCTGCGGGCTTGGCAGATCGCCATGGATCGGCGCGGCCTGACGTCGGCGCGCCGGGTCCGGCACGGCATCCATCAGCGCGCGCGTGTAGGGATGCTTTGGCGAGGTCCACAGCGCCGCATTGTCGGCGCTTTCGACAATGCGTCCGAGATACATCACCAGCACCCGGTCGGCGAAATAGCGAACGACTGATAGATCGTGCGAAATGAAGAGATAGGACAGGCCGAGCTGACGTTTCATGTCGACCAGCAGGTTCAGAATCTGCGCCTGGATCGAAAGGTCGAGCGCCGACACCGGCTCGTCGCACACAACCAGTTCCGGATTGAGGATCAGCGCCCGGGCGATGCCGATGCGCTGGCGTTGCCCGCCGGAAAATTCATGCGGGTAGCGGCCAAGCGAATCCCTCGGCAGACCGACACGCTCGATGATGTCCTCGACGATGGTGCGCCGCTCGGCCGTGTTGCCGATGCCATGGACCTTCAGTGGTGCTGTCAGGATGTCGCCGATCGTGTGGCGCGGATTGAGCGATGCGAACGGATCCTGGAAGATCATCTGGATATTACGGCGCGCCGCCTTCAGCCGGCGCGTGTCGAGAACGGTGATGTCGGTGCCGTTGAACTCGATCCTGCCGCTAGTCGGGTCGACCAGCCGCATGATGGTCTTGCCTAGCGTCGATTTTCCGCAACCGCTTTCGCCGACGAGACCAACCGTCTCGCCGCGTCCGACTTCGAGGGATACGCCATCGACGGCGCGCAGCGTGCCGCCCTGGGCGTGGAAATGGGTGGAAAGGTCAGAGACCGAGAGCAGCGCCATGCGCAACCTCCGGAATGAAGCTGTAGGGGCAGGCGACTAGACGATCCTCGCTCACCTCGACGAGGTCGGGTACGAAATGGGCGCAGCTGTCGCGCGCCACCGCGCAGCGCGGGCGGAACGGGCAGCCCTTTTCGCCGGCGGCCGAGACGATACTGCCGGGAATCTCCGTCAGCCTGGCGTCGCGGTAGTGGAGATTGGTCTTCAGCCGCGGCGACGCCGCCAGCAGGCCGCGCGTATAGGGGTGAAGGGGTGTTCTGAACAGTGCGTCCGGCAGCGCCTGTTCAACCTTGCGGCCGGCATACATGACGACGACCTTGTCGGCCCATTGTGCCACGACACCAAGATCGTGGGTGATGAGCATGACAGCCATCGACAGTTCGCGGCGCAGCGTATCGAGCAGGTCGAGCACCTGCGCCTGGATGGTCACGTCGAGCGCCGTCGTCGGTTCGTCGGCAATCAGCAGGCGCGGCCGGCAGGCGACGGCGATGGCAATCATGATGCGCTGGCGCATGCCGCCGGAAAGCTGGTGCGGATAGTCATCGATGCGCCGCTGCGGATCGGGAATGCGAACCAGATTGAGAAGCTCGATGGCACGGTTCCGCGCTGCCTTGCCGCGTATGCCTTCGTGCAGCGTCAGCACCTCGGTGATCTGCCGGCCGATGGTCAGCACCGGATTGAGCGACGTCATCGGCTCCTGGAAGATCATGGCGATCTCGCGTCCGCGCAGGCTCCGCATAGCCTTCTGGTCGAGACCAAGCAGATCCTTGCCGGCGAATTCGATCCTGCCATTGGGTATTTTCGCCGAGCGCGGCAGAAGCTGCATCAGGGCGAGCGCGGTCAGCGACTTGCCGGAGCCTGATTCACCAACGATCGCCAGCGTCTCGCCCTCACCGACCTCGAAGCTCAGCCGGCTGACCGGCTCGGCGGTCGGGAAGCGAACCGTCAGATTGTCGATCCTGAGCAAAGGAGCCGCCATCTCTATCGCTCCTGTGAGAAGCGCGGGTTGAGCGCGTCGTTGAGGCCGTCACCGATCAGGTTCAGCGCCAGCACGGTAAAGACGATCGCCAATCCCGGAAGCGCTGTCAGATACCAAGCGGTGCGGATCAATTCCCTGCCCGCTCCGATCATCGAGCCCCAGCTGACGACGTTGGGATCGCCGAGGCCCATGAAGGACAGCGCCGATTCCATCAGGATCGCGGTCGCCACCATCACCGACGAGGTCACGATCAACGGCGGCAGCGCATTGGGCAGGATCTCGCGGAAGATAATGCGGACATGGCCGTAGCCGAGGCTGCGGGCGGCCATGACGAAATCCTTCTCGCGGATGGCCCGGAACTCGGCGCGGGTCAACCGCGCCACCGTCGGCCAGGTGATGACGGCGATCGCCACTGTCACGACAGGCGCGGTCGGCTGCGCGATCGCCACCATGACGACCAGCAGCACGAAGCTCGGTATGGTCTGAAAGATCTCGATCAGGCGCACCAGCAGGTCGTCGATCCAGCCGCCGAAGTAGCCGGCGGCGGCGCCGACCAGGATGCCGAAGCTGAGGCCGAGCGCGGTCGCCACCAGGCCGACGAACAGCGAAATCCGTGCGCCATGCAGAATGCCCGAAAGCACATCGCGGCCCATGGAGTCCGTGCCCAGTGGGAAGGCTGGGTTCTGGCCCGGCCACAGGAAGGGCCGCGCCACCATCGATAGCGGATCGGCCGGATAGAGGACTGGTGCCAGCAGTGCGGCCAGCACGACCAGTGACAGGAACACAACGCCGAACATGGCGTTGGGATTGCGCAGGAAAACCTTCAGCGCACGCCCGCCAGCGGCTATCGGCACCGACGCTGCCGAAGCGGAGCGTGCGTCGGGCGCGTGGAGATTGCTCCAACTCTTTGCCTCGGGTTCAGGCGGTGCCGCGGGCCCGCGGGCATCGGCATGGAGACGGCGGGAACGGGCATCGCCCGCGGCGAAATCGGTGGAAGCCATCAGCGTACTCCGATGCGGGGATCGAGCCAGGCGTGCAGAAGATCGACGGTCGCGTTGGCGATGATCACCAGCAGCGACGACAACAGAAGGATGCCGAGCAGCACGGTGAAATCGCGGCCCATGACCGCTTCGAAGGCGAGACGCCCGAGGCCGGGCCAGGAATAGACAGTCTCGACAACCACGGCGCCGCCGAGCATGCCGCCGACATGCATGCCGGCCATGGTGGTAATGGGGATCAGCGCGTTGCGCAGGACATGGCGAATGGTGATGATGGCCGGCGGCAGGCCCTTGGCTGCGGCGGTGCGCACGTAGTCCTGCGACTGGACCTCCAGCATCGCCGCTCGTGTCAGCCGCGCATAGATCGCCACGTAGAACAGCGCCAGCGACAGTGCCGGCAGGATCATGTAGCGCGCCCTGTCCCAGAGCCCGGCAAGGCCGGTCAGGTTGCTGCCGATGGTTCCCGAGCCGCCGCTCGGCAGCCAGCCGAGCTTGACCGAAAACAGCACGATCAGCATCAAGCCGATCCAGAAACCCGGGATTGAATAGAACAGCAGCGAAATAACGGAGAGCACACGATCCGGCAGGCGCCCGGCAAACACCGCCATCACCGATCCAAGGGCGAGGCCGAGCACAATGGCGACGGCCAGAGCCACCGCCATCAGCACTAGCGTGCCGGGCAGCCGCTGGCCGATCAGGTCGGCGACCGGCATGCCGTAGCGCGGCGAAAAGCCGAGGCTGAAATGCGCCAGATTGTAGAGATAGTTGAACAGCTGGACGAGAAGCGGATTGTCGAGCCCGAAGCGCTGGCGAAGCGCCGCCATCGTTTCGACAGTGGCCGAGCCAGCCTCGCCGGCCATGACATCGGCGGCATCGCCGGGCGCGAGCTGCAGCAGGAAGAAGTTCAGGATGACGATGCCCAGAACGGTCGGCACCGCCTGGATGGCGGTGCGCCGGAAGGTTCTGCCAATGCGCGTCAGGGTCGACATCGTTTTCGCTATCCCGGCTGTGGCTGACGATGCGGGTTTGCTGTTTCCCGGAAAGTTCCGCGCTTTTTAGTTGACAAGATTTATAGACATTGTCAAACCTGATTTAAGAAATTTTATCCTGCAAATGGCTTCATTGCAGAATAGAATTTTATTTCATACTACAAACTTAGCTGTTTGAAGTATGAAATCTTAAGCGCGGGAGCAGGTCGGCCAAATCTTTTCGCAAACGGGCCCGCTCTTGGAACGACGGATTTTTAGCCTGGCGGCCGACGATCGGCCGATCGGGTCCGGCAGCAAAAAAGGACCAGGACGCTATGTCTCATTTCCTCAGTCCGAACCGCCGCAGGTTCCTCGGCATCTCGGCGGCCGCGCTCGGAGCGACCCTGTTGCCTGCATCGCGCAGCGCCTACGCCGCCGAGCCGAAACAGGGTGGAACGGCGACGCTGGTGCTCTCGGCTGAGCCGCCTGTGCTGACGACCATCGCCCACACGGCATTCAATTCGGTCTACGTCTCTGCAAAGACCACCGAGGGCCTGCTGACCTATGATTTCGATCTCACGCCGCGCCCATCCCTGGCCAGACAATGGTCAGTCAGTGGCGATGGGCTGCAATACACCTTCAAGCTGCGCGAAGGCGTGAAGTGGCATGATGGCCAGCCGTTCACCGCCGCCGACGTCGCCTATTCGATCACCACGATCAGAGAGGTTCATCCGCGCGGCCGCAACACCTTCCTCAACCTTGTAGACATCCAGACGCCGGATCCGCTGACCGTAGCGCTGGTTCTGTCGAGGCCGGCGCCTTACTTGATCACGGCCCTGGCTGCGGCCGAAACGCCAATCGTGCCGAAGCACCTCTATGACGGCACAAAGGCAGCCGAAAATCCGGTCAACGTCGCTCCGGTCGGCACCGGCCCGTTCGTCTTCAAAGAATGGGTGCGCGGCAGCCACATCGTTTACGAACGCAATCCTGACTACTGGGACGCACCGCGCCCCTATCTCGACCGGTTGATCGTGCGCTTCATCCCGGACGCTTCGGCGCGCGCGCTGGCGCTGGAGACCGGCGAGATCGATCTGGCGCCGGCAACGCCGATTCCGTACAGCGATTTGCAGCGTTTTGAGACGCTGCCGCATATCGGCTTCGAGAAGCAGGGCTACCAATATTCCAATGGCATCAGCCGGGTCGAATTCAACCTGGAGAAAGCCTATTTCCAGGATGTTCGCGTCCGCCGTGCCTTCGCCCATGTCATCGACCGCAACGTCATCCGCGAGACGATCAACTATGGCTATGGCGAAACCATTCCAGGCCCGATCAACCCCAATCTGAAGAAGTGGTTCGTCGCCGACCTGAAGACCTATCCGGTCGACACGGCCGCCGCCGATAAACTGCTCGATGAAGCAGGCTTGCCGCGCGACGCCAACGGTACCCGGCTCAAGCTTGTCCACGACTATGTCCCGAGCGGCGAAACCTACAAGCGCGGCGCCGATTACATCAAGCAGGCATTGGCCGCGGTCGGGATCGAGGTCACCGTGCGCAGCCAGGATTTCGCCACCTACACCAAGCGCATCTACACCGACCGCGACTTCGACTTCACCTTCAACGGCATGAGCAATCTGTTCGACCCGACGGTAGGCGTACAGCGCCTCTACTGGTCGAAAAATTTCAAACCCGGCGTGCCGTTCTCCAACGGTTCGAAATACAGCAATGCCAAGGTCGACGAACTTCTTGAAGCGGCCGCCGTCGAGGTCGACCACGAAAAGCGCTTCGAGCAATGGGCCGCGATCCAGCAGATCCTTGTCGAGGACCTGCCCGATATCGGCATCGTCAGCCAACCGGAAATCACCCTCTACAACAGGCGCATAGCCGGTCACACGGTGGGCGCCGAGGGCAATGCCGGCTCCCTCGCAACCGCCCATATCGTCGCCTGAGCCTGACCCGTGCGCGGTCCTTCGCACGGGTTCCCTTCCTCCACCCGAGAAAGTTCGCCATGACGCTCGCCCACAAGCCTGGTTCCATCGTCGGCACGCCCTTCTTCAAGGCGCCGACCGACTATCCGGACAGCCCGCTGTCGAAAGCGCTTCAGCAGCCGGTGCTGCTCGGGCTATTCTTGCCGATCCAGGCCGGTGGCTGGACCAACTCGACCTTGCCGCGCTCGACCGACTGGCGCTTCGACTACAATCGCGACCTGACGTTGAAGGCCGAGGAGCTTGGCTTCGACCTCGTCTTCGCGCTCAGCCAGTGGCTGCCCAAGGGCGGTTATGGCGGTGTCTTCAACGGCCAGGCGCTGGACAGTTTCGTCTCCGTCGCGGCCATGGCCGCGATCACCAAGAAGATCATGCTGATCTCGACCATGCATGTTCTCTACGGTCCCTGGCATCCGCTGCATCTGGCGAAATTCGGCGCCACGCTCGACCACATCTCCGGCGGCCGCTGGGGCATCAACGTCGTCACCGGCCATCGCGCCGTCGAACATGAAATGTTCGGCTGGAACCGCATCGAGCACGACCGCCGCTATGAACTCGCCGCCGAGTTCGTCGAAGTGCTGCAGCGACTGTGGCAGGACGACGAGAATTTCTCATTCTCCGGAGAATCGAGCTGGAAGCTCAATGGCGGCTTCGTCACGCCCAAGCCGAATTACGGCCGGCCGATCCTGGTCAATGCCACCGGCTCCGACGCCGGCATTTCCTTTGCCGGCCGCTATTCCGACATCGTCTTCGTCACCAGCCCGGCCGGCTCCGACATCGCCAGCGCGCTGGAAGCGCTGCCGGCGCATACGAAGAAGGTGAAGGACGCAGCCCTCGGCGTCGGCCGCACCGTGCGCACGCTGCTCAACCCGCTGGTCATCAGCAGGCCGACCGAGAAGGAGGCCTGGGCGGTCGCCGATGAGATCGTCGCTCATGCCGACAGCCGCACGCCGAAAGGCTTCCAGACCTTCAACAGCGATGCCCAGGCCTGGAAAGGACGCGAGGGCCGCGACGATCCCTACGCCAAGGTCGGCGGCAACATCTATCTCATCGGCACGCCCGAACAGATCGTCGACCAGTTCGTCAAGTTGAAGGACGCCGGCATTGACGGCCTGCAGCTGTCCTTCTTCGATTTCAAGCCTGACCTCGAATTCTTCGGCGAGAACATCCTGCCGCTGATGAAGCAGGCCGGCCTGCGCAACACCTAAGGAGCCATCATGACCGCGACTGCGATCTCCGAAATCTGGTACACACGCTGCCCGGTGCCGACGCCTGTCGGGCTCGCCGCACAGCTCGGGCTTCTCGACGAGACCTTTCGCAAGGAGGGGATCGAATTGAAGTCGATCATCGATTCGCCCAATCGCGACATCCGCCAGAGCCATTTCAACCATACGCTCGACTGGTCGTTCCGCCACGGCGGCAACGTGCCGCCGATCCGCGCGCGGTCCGAAGGGCGCAAGACGCGTCTCGTCGGCATCACCTGGACCGACGAATTCCAGGCAATCATCGCCCTGCCCGGTTCCGGCATCAGGACAATCCAGGACCTGAAAGGCCGTCGCTTCGGCATCGCCCGGCGCCCCGAGGGAATCGTCGACTTCATGCGAGCGACGGCGTTGAAGGGACTGGTCTCGGCGCTCTCGCTCGAGGGCCTTGGCTATGGCGACGTCGAGATCGTCGACATAGCGCTGGCCGACAGCGTGCTCGACGGCCAGGAAGGACCGTCGCTGTTCGGCCTCAAGCGCAAGCAGCCCTATGGCGAGGAAGCCGCAGCCCTGATCCGCGGCGAGGTCGACGCCATCTATGTCAAGGGCACGGCCGGCATCAATGTCGCCAATCTGATCGGCGCCATCCAGGTCGTGGAATTCGGCTTCCACCCCGACCCGAACATCCGCATCAATTCCGGTTCGCCGCGCGTGCTGACCGTCGATGAACTGCTGGCGGAACAACGCCCCGATCTGGTCGCGCGACTGATCGAGACCATCCTGCGCGCCAGTGCCTGGGCCGAGGCGCATCCGGAAGAGACGCAGCGCTTTGTTGCCCGCGAAGCCGGGGCCACCGAGGAACAGGTGCTGGCCGCCAATGGCCCGGATGTCCATAAGCATCTCGGCCTCGGACTGCAGCCTGAGCTCGTCGCAGCGGTTTCCCACTACAAGGATTTCCTGCGCGACTGGGGCTTCCTCGCCGGCGATTTCGACGTCGAGCACTGGGTCGATCGCCGGCCGCTCGATCTGGTGAACATTCGGGCCGCCGCCTGAGAGAAAGCCAACGTCATGATGTCGACAATTGCCGAGTTTCCGCAACTCCTCGAGAAAGTGGCCGGCCTCGCCGACGACTTCGCGCTGACCGCCGCGCATCACGACGCGACCGGGGAATTCCCATTCGCCAATTTCGACCGGCTTCACCAGGCGGGGCTGCTTGGCCTGGTCACGGCGCGCGAACATGGCGGCTTCGGTGGCGGGCTGACGGAAGCACAGGCGGTGATCGCCGAGATCGGTCGTGGCGAGCCGTCGACAGCGCTGGTGCTGGCCATGCACTACAACAGCCAGTATGCGATGCGGAAATCCGGAAAATGGCCGCGCCATCTGGTTCAGCGGATTGTCGAGGCCGGGCGCCTTGGCCCTGCCCTGATCAACGCCGCCCAGGCCGAGCCCCGGATCGGCTCGCCAGCTCATGGCAAGCCGCCCGAAACCATTGCCCGGCGGGACGGCAACGTCTGGCGGATATCCGGCCACAAGAACTACGTCACCGGCATTCCTATTCTGAAATGGGTGAACTTGCTGGCGCTGACCGACGAGCCGCAGCCGCGTCTGGCTTCATTCCTGGTGCCGACCGACGCGCCTGGATTTCGCGTCGAAAAGACATGGAACGCCGCCGGCATGCGGGCGACGGCCAGCGACGACATCATTCTGGATAATGTTGCGGTTCCTGCCGAAGACATCACCGAGGCGCAGCCGGCATCCGAGCCGCTGAGGCGCGAGGAAAGCGCGACGGCGTTCTTCTTTTCGCTGATCGGCGCTGTCTACCACGGTGCCGCCCGTGCTGCCCGTGACCGGCTGGTCTCCTTTGTCAGCACGCACGCGCCGGCAAGTCTTGGTGCGCCGCTGTCGACCGTGCCGCACATCCAGTCAGGGCTGGGCGACATAGAGGTTCGGCTTGCGAGCAGCGCGCGGCTGCTGCGTTCACTCGCCGAAGATGTCGACGCCGGCCGGCCTGTGGGCACCGACGGCATGACGGTCAGGCATGTCGTCATCGACAATGCCGTTGCCGTCACCTCGCTGGCGCTGGAGCTTGCCGGCAATCCAGGCCTTAACAGAGATTTCCAGCTTGAGCGCCACCACCGTGATGCGCTGACCGCCCGTTCCCACGCACCGCAGAACCACATGATCCGCACGATCGCCGCCAAGGCGACGCTCAGCCGCCATATCGCCCGGCAGTTGGCCGAGACGCCGGCTATTGCCGCGGGCAAGCCCAAGCTCGCGGCGGTCGGTTGAGCGCCATGACAACAGAACATGTCGAAGTCGCCATCATCGGCGGAGGCCCCGGCGGCCTGACACTGGCGCAAGGCCTGAAGAAGAACGGCATCAGTGTCGCGGTCTTCGAGAAGGACCGCGCCCGCACCGACTATGTCCAGGGTTTTCGTCTGCGCATCCGCCAGCGCGGCATCGATTCCCTGATCGCCAATTTGCCGCCGGAACTCTACGACGCTTTTGTCGCCACGCTCGGCCAGGCGCCGGATCGCAACATCCTGCTCGACGAGAATTTCAACATCCTGGGCGAGGATGCCTGGGGCGGCGGCAACGCGCCGGGCGAGGCCGACGACACGCATATCGAAAAATCGGTAAGCCGTATCACGCTGCGCCAGGTGCTGTTGTCCGGCCTCGACGGCATCATGCGCTATGGCAAGGTCTTCTCTCGCTACGACGAGCAGCCGGATGGTTCGGTCGTCGCGCATTTCGAGGACGGCTCGGCAATCCATGCCGACGTGCTGGTCGGTGCCGACGGCGCCCGCTCGCGGGTGCGCCAGCAACTGGTGCCGCATGCGCGAAGCTTCGACACCGGCGTCAGGCGTCTGGCCGGCAAGATGACGCTGCATGCCGCAGCCCTTCACCAGATCTCGCCGCTGCTACTCGACTACAATGCCGGCGTCAGGCCAACCGAAGGTCATGGGCTTATGGTCACCAGCCACAGGGTCAATGTCGACGCATTCCGAAAGCATGGACTGATCGGGCTGGACGACGCCACCCACAAGGATTTTTCCGGCTTCCATTTCAACAACACCACCAGCTATGTCTGGTGGAACACCGCCTATGAAAAGGACGAACTTGCCACAGACGACGCGCTGGCAAAGCTCTCCGGTTCAGAACTGATTGACCTGCTGATCTCGAAGATCGCCCACTGGCACCCGGAAATCCTCAACCTCATCCGCTACACCGACCCATCGACGGTGGCGCTGCTTCATGTCCACAGCTCCGAACCTGTCGATCCCTGGCCGACGAAACCGGTGACGCTGCTTGGCGATGCCATCCACGCCATGACCTATTTTCGCGCGCTTGGCGGCAACACCGCGATCTACGACGCCGGGCTGCTGGTGCCAGAGCTGGTGGCCGCCAAACGCGGCGACAAGCCGCTTCTCCAGGCGCTGTCGGAGTATGAGGCCAAGATGCTGGAGCACGGCGCCAAAGCCGTGCGGTCTTCGCTGACGGCGATGCAGAAGAACGTGCTGGCGGGCCGTCGCCGCCAATCGGAAGCCGCCGAATAGTGGCCCCCGAAAAAATCGCCTGACAGTGCTCCTGCCCTACGCCGCTTCCACCAGGCTGGTCGACTGGAAGTCGTACAAGAGGATCGCGATCTCGAAGCCGCGCCGCTGCAGCCAATGCGCCGTCGTCGCCGCGCGGACACCGAGCAGATCGTCGATCAGCACGACGCGGGCGCCGCGCACGGCGATGGTGCGATAGGCGACACCGAGCAACTGCCCGCCCTCAGACGCGATCGACCCCGGAATATGCGCTTCGGCGAACTCGTCGGGCGTGCGCACGTCAAGCAGGTAGGTCGTCCGCGTTTCGTCCTTCGCCCAGTTTGCGGCCGTGGCCGCATTGATGCGGGGAAAGCTGTCGCCTTCGGCAAGCTTTGCGATGTGCTCCCCGGCGAAACGCTTGGCATCCTCGCTTGCCGGACCATAGATTGCGGTCTTGCCGGTTTCGAGTGCAAGACCGGCCTCGCGCCATGCCCTGGTGCCGTCGTGCAGATAGGCGACCCGGTTGGGCACGCCGGCATCGATCAGTGTCTGCGCCCCGATGATGGCGCGCGGCAGGCCGGCGCAGGAGACGACAACCTTCGTCTCCGGTGAACGCACCAGGTCGGCGAAGCGTAGCACCAGCTCGGCGCCCGGCACGCTGATGGCGCCCGGCACATGGTCCTTTTCGAACTCCGCCACCGTGCGGCTGTCGAGCACCACCACGTCGGCGCCTCGGCCTCTGAGCACCGCGAGCTCTTCAACGCTGACGACCGGGGTTCCCTTCTCGTCGCGGATCGCCAGCGAAAAATCGACGCCCGGCGTATCGAAGGTCGGCAGGTCTTCAACGCCGCTTTGCGTCCATTCCGGAATTCCACCGTTCAGCGAAAACAGCTGAGTACGGCCATACCCCACCAGTCGTTCGACAAGTTGCTCGGCAACGCCGCTGCCGTCGTCCGCCAGCACGGTGCGCACCGATTTGCGCGGGATGAAGCGGTCGATCTCGGCCTCGACCTGAGCCGCGGGCAGGTTGGTGGCGAACAGCGGCGATGCGTATCCGACAGTCGCGCTGTCGCGAATGTCTAGTACCGCCAGTTCTTCGCCATCCGCCAGCCATTGGCGAAACATTTTCGAATCGATCGTCCTGTCGCTCATGATGCTTTCCTCTCTTGCTGTTCAGCGGCGCCACGGATCGGACGCGCAAGGCCGAGGTTCTCGCGCAACGTCCCGCCTTCGTAAGCAGTCCGGAACAGACGCCGCCGCTGCAGCTCCGGAATGACGAGGTCGACAAAATCGGTGAGGCCCGTCGGCAGGATCGGCGGCATGACGTTGAAGCCGTCCGCCGCGCCACCGGCGAACCACTCCTCCATCATGTCGGCCACATCCTTTGGCGTGCCGACGATCTGGAAATGGCCGCGCGCGCCGGCAACGGCGAGATACAATTGGCGGATGGTCAGGTTCCGGCTCGCGGCCAATTCGGAAACGACTTTCAGGCGGCTCTTCACGGCATCGGAACTGCCCAGTTCCGGCAACGGTCCGTCGAGTGAATGGCCGGAAAGATCGACACCGCCGAGCAATCCTGAAACCAGCGCCACACCAACCACAGGATCGACCAGGCGCTGGATCGCATCGAACTTGTCCTCGGCCTCCGTGCGCGTCGGCGCGACGACCGGGAAGACACCGGGCATGATCTTCAAAGAATCGGCAGAGCGACCAAAGGAGCCCAACCGGCCTTTCAGCTCGCTGTAAAAACCTCGGGCCGATTCGATGGTCGGATGGGCGGTGAAAACCACCTCCGCCGTCTGCGCCGCCAGCTGCTGGCCGGCATCGGAAGAGCCGGCCTGAACGATGACGGGATGGCCCTGCGGCGGGCGGGCGACGTTGAGCGGCCCTTTGACGCGGAAATGCCGGCCGACATGGTCCGGGGCGTGGATGCCGCGCCGGTCGATGGCGATCCCCGAAGCCTTGTCGGCGACGAAGGCATCGTCGTCCCAGCTGTCCCAAAGCTTCTGCGCGACAGCGACGAATTCCTCGGCGCGGGCGTAACGGTCGGCATGAACGGGATGCTGGTCGAGGCTGAAATTCGCCGCCGCCGGCGCATCGGCTGAGGTGACGACATTCCAGCCTGTCCTGCCGCCGCTGAGATGATCGATCGAAGCGAACAGCCGCGCCAAGTGGAACGGCTCCCAATAGGTGGTCGAGGCGGTCGCAACGAGCCCGATCCCTTGCGTGATGGTCGAGAGCGCCGACAAAAGCGTCAGCGGCTCGAAATGCACGACATGGCCGGTGCGCTCGAAGGTCTCGATCGGCTGCTCGCCATTGCGCGCGCTGAGGCTGTCGGCCAGAAACACCATGTCGAACAGGCCACGCTCGGCAGTGCGCGCGGCGTCCGCATAGTGCTGGAAGCTCAGGCCCGGATTGGCAGGCACATCGGGATGGCGCCAGGCAGCGACATGATGGCCCGGTCCGCGAACAAAGGCTCCAAGCCTTATCTTTCGATTTTCAGTCATCAGCGGTTCTCGGGCTGGTCGCAAAGGGCGTTCCTATCTAGCGCCTGCCAAACCCGCTGAGTGAAAGAATGCCTTTCGCCAGCTGGCAATTATTGTTTTTTGACATCGGGTTACGGGAAAGCACGATGATCGTTGCCGGGGCGATGGGCTGGAGCCACGACCACCGGCGTCGCAAAGGTTCTTGATGCTTCATACCCCTTCCTCCCCGCTACGCTCGATCCCTCGTTCAATCATCATCGTTGGCGGCGGCTTTGCCGGCGCGGTTACCGCGATCAAGCTGCTCGACCGTTCAACTGAGCCGCTGGCAATCACCATCATCGAGCGCCGGGCCGAGCTTGGTCGCGGCGTCGCCTATAGCACCGTCGATCCACAACACCTCGTCAACGGCGCGGCGCGCATCTTCTCGCTGCATCCGGACGATCCCGATCACCTCGTTCGCTGGCTTATGGCGAATGGGCCGGAGCACGGCTGGACACCGCCCGAGGATGTCCCGGACTCAAGCCCGCCGCGCTGGCTGTTCGGCAGCTATGTCCTGTCGGAACTGACGAGAGCGATCAGAGAAGCAGATCCGCGTTCTTCGCTGCGCCACATCAAGGCATCCGCCGTCGACATGCTGACGGGTCCGTCCGGGGTATGCGTCGGCACCAGCGATAGCCAGCAATTGCTGGCGGATGAGGCGGTACTGGCAACCGGGGTGTTCCAGAGCCAGCCGTCCACCACGGAAGCAGCCGTCGTCGGCGATCCCCGTTATATCGCCAATCCCTGGGATTCGGCGGCGCTCGATCGGCTCGCTGGCAGCAAGGAACTGCTGCTGATCGGCTCCAGCCTCAGCATGGTCGACGTCGTCGCCAGCATGGAAGCGCGCGGCTTCAAGGGCGGTTATCGCGTCGTGTCGCGGCGCGGACAGATCGTCGAACCTCGGCGCAACGTGGAAGCGTGGCGCGATTTCCTCGCCGGGCGGCCGCTGCCGAAAACCACCAGGGCGCTTCTCGCACTGGTCAAGGCCGAACGCCGGGCAATCGAACCCACCGGCCTGGACTGGCAAGGGCTGCCGCTGACGATCCGGCCGTGGATCCTGGCCTTGTGGCAAGGCGCCACCGACAAGGAGCGCTTGAAGTTCGCACGCCATCTGCGCGCCTTCTGGGATGTCACCGCGCACCGCGCGGCGCCACCGAGCTTTGAGCGCGTGGCACTGGCGCGAAGCCAAGGCCGTTGGACGGGTCGAGCGGGACGGGTGCTGGCACTCCATCCGCAGGCAAATGGCATCGTCGCTGAAATCCGCTGGCGTGATACCGGCGCGGTCGAACGGCTGCGCTTCGACGGCGTCGTCAACTGCCGCGGCCATCAGGAGCATGATTGGCGGCGGATCGCCGATCCATTCGTCCAGAACCTGCTCGAGAACGGCATCGTCAGGCCGCATGCGACCGGCTTCGGCATCGACGCGACGCATGACTGCCAGGTGATTTCCCGTGATGGCGAGACCCATGGCAATCTGTTCGCCATCGGCCATCCGCTGCGCGGCGTCGCCTGGGAATCGAGCTCGATCGGCGAACAACTGGCGCAGGCCATAGCCCTTGCCGGCCTTCTGGTCGGCGCCAGCCCAAGGCTGCGTGCTTTGGCCTGAAGTTACCAGCTTTGCGAAATGGAAGAAACGAAAACGGCCGCAGCTCTATGCGGCCCTTCTCTCATGATTGCCCGGCAGATTTAGGCGTTCGGGTCGAGATAGGCGTCGGCGAAATTCGCTGACAGGCCTTCGGCGCCAGGCGCGTAGTTCTTGACGGTTTTGCGGGCGATGATGATGGTCGGTGGCGCGATCAGATTGATGATCGGCAACTCGTCGGCGATGATCTCCTGGAACTTGAAGAAGAGCTGCTTGCGCTTGGCCTCGTCTAGCTCGACCGATGCGGCTTCCAGCAACCGGTCAACCTCCGGGTTCTCATAATGCGCGCCGTTGGAGAACGGCAGCCCTTTCTTGATGTTCTTTGACCAGTAGAGCCGCTGCGCCCCGGCGCTCGGGTCGAAGATGTTGCCGCAAGATTCGGTCGACAGGTCCCAAGTGCGGTCGGTGTAGATGGTTTTGACATAGGTGCCGAAGTCGAACTTCTGGATCTCGGCGTCGATACCGATCTTGGCCAGCGCCTGCTTGAGGAAGTCGGCATAGCCCCACGGATTGTAGGGATTGTTGGTGAGCCTTAGCTTGAAGCGGATGCCGTCCGCTCCTCGCTTGAAACCGGCCTCGTCTAACAGTTTTTCCGACAGCGCCGTATCGACGGTCGCAGCCTTCACGTCGGGATCGAAATACTTCTTGTTGACGACGCTGATCGGTGTCGGCGACACTTGGCCATAGCCGTAGAACACGATGGCGTTGACCGCATCGAGATCGATCGCATGTGCGATTGCCTGGCGGACTTTTTTCTCCTTCAGGATCGGGTTTTCGAGGTTGATGATCAGTTGGTGCAGCGGGCCGCTATAGGCGAAGACCGTGCTGTCGACGACGAATTGCGGCAGCGCCTTGAAACGCTCCAGATCGGCGAAGGCCACCGGGTTCGGTCCGATGTCGACCTCGCCCGTTTCGAGCGCCGCGGCGCGCGCGCCCGGATCGGTGATGAAGCGGAAAATGATCCGGTCGAGATAGGGTTTAGGCGCATCCCAATAGGTCGGATTCTTTTCGACGAGGATGTGGCTGCCCTTTACCCATTCCTTCAGCACGAACGGCCCGCTGCCGATGATCTGCTCGAAGGACGGATCGTCGGCCGGCTTCAGCTTCTCGTAAATGTGTTTGGGCACGACAGGCGATTCCGTCGCGGCCAGCCCCGAAATCAGGGCGGCGGACGGCTTCGACAATTTGATCTTCACGATATGCGGGTCCGACGTGTCGATGTCGGTGACGTTCTGGAAGGTGATGCGACCGCGCGGATGCGCTTCGCGCAGCCGGGAGATAGAAAAGGCCACGTCCTCGGAGGTCAAATCATGGCCATCGCTGAACTTCACTCCCTGGCGCAGCTTGAAGACGTATTCGAGCCCGTCGTCGCTGATCGACCATTCGGTGGCCAGTTGCGGTCGCGGATTGAGATCGTAGTCGTAGGCGAGCAGGCCGTCGAAAATCTTCGGACCGATGGTGGCCGGTCCGCCAGCGCTGGTGTTGATGGAAACGATCTGGTTCGGCTCGGGATAGTAGACGAAATTGAGCGTGCCGCCGGCCACCGGCTTTGCGTCTTCTGCGAATGCCCCGGCGGGAAGTGCAGCACTCGCGCCGGCCAGCAGCAGGAACTGATTGAACAGGCGTCGGTTGATGGTCATGGTCGGTACTCCGAATTGGCGCGATTTGTCTTCATGGAGAAAGTCGGGACCGGAGTTTCACGTGCCGATCCCAACCAGAGGGCTTGCAGAACGCTTAGGCGTTTGGCGCGAGCCATATCTGCGCGAAGCTGTTGTTGATCCCCTGAGCGCCTGGCGCGAAATCCCTGACCTTCTTGTTGGCAACAATCTGGGCGCCGGCGGCGACCAGATCGACCGACACCACGTCGTCATGGATGATGTGCTGGAATTTGTACCAGAGCTCGCGCCGCTTGGTCTCGTCGGGCTCGATCGCCGCCGCTTCGAGGATCTGGTCGACCTCGGGGTTTGCATAGTGGCTGGCGTTGGAGAAGACGAGGCCGATCTTGAAGTTCTTCGACCAGTAGGCGCGCTGGACACCGAGCGTCGGATCGAAGGTGTTCGACAGCGACTCGACGACCAGGTCCCAGGCGCGGTCGGTGTAGACGGTCTTCAGGAACGTCGACAGGTCAAGCTTGAGGATCTCGGCATCGATGCCGACCGTCGCCAACGACTGCTTGATGAAATCGGCATAGGACGCCGGCAGGAACGCGTTGTAGGCAAGCCGGAGCTTGAAGCGCGTCCCATCGGCGCCACGCGGATAGCCGGCGTCGTCGAGCAGCTTCTCCGCCAGTTTGGTATCGGGCTCGCGCGCCTTGATGCTGGGGTCATACCATTTGGGCAGCGCCGTGCTGATCGGGCTCGGCGATACCTGCGCATAGCCGTAGAGCGCGATGTCGACCAGCTTCTGCAGGTCGATTGCGTGGGCGATGGCAAGGCGCACATCGCGCTTGGTCAGGATTTCGTTCTCGTAATTGAAGAACAATTGCTGCTGTGGGCCGGAATAGGCGTAGGTGTTGGTGTCGACGACCAGAGCGGGGTTTGCCTTCAGCCGTTCGATGTCGGCCAGCGGCACGGGATTGGCGCCGATATCGATCTCGCCGGTTTCAAGAGCCGCCGAACGCGCGGCCGGGTCGAGGATGACGTGCAGGACGATGCGGTCGAGGTAGGGCCGAGGCGCGTCCCAATAATCCGGATTGCGGTCGAAGATCAGATGGCTGCCGGGCACCCATTCCTTGAGAATGAAGGGACCGGTGCCGATCGTCTGTTCGAGCTTCGGCTGTTCCGCCGGCTTGAACGTTTCGTAGACGTGCTTCGGCACAATCGGTGATTCCGAGCTGCTCAGTGCCGTGATCAGATAGGGCGCCGGCTTTGAAAGCACGATGATGGCGGTGTGCGGATCGGGCGTCTCGACCGCGGTCACGTTTGGTAGGTGATGCGGCCGCGCGGATGCGCCTCCTTCAGCCGGAAGATGGTGAAGGCAACGTCTTCCGACGTGAAGTCCTTGCCGTCATGCCATTTGACGCTCTCGCGCAGCTTGAAGGTGTAGCGCAGGCCGTCATCGCTGATCGACCACTCCGTCGCCAGCAGCGGTTTCGGGCTGAGGTCATAGGCGAAATCAAGCAGACCTTCATTCACCTTGGGACCGATCGCCTGGCCGGTGCCCGACGAGGTGTTGATGGCAATCAGCGAGGTGGGGTCGGGATAGTAGGCCCAGTTGAGCGTGCCACCCTGGACCGGCGTTCCTTCGGCAGCGAAGGAAACCCCGGGCAATGCGAAGCTCGCACCGCCAAGCAACAGCAGCTGGTTGAAATGACGACGATTGACAGACATGGCCTTGAGCTCCGGAAAACGGCTACGATGGCATCCGGCGGCCGAACACACTCCGGCGCCTCGACGCGATGATCCCTGCCACGCCGCAAAACCGGAAGAATGATTTTCTATCGTCTGCCGAAAGCACTGCTTCGCACGACCGTTTCATTCCAGGATCTGGCAAAGCTGCTCGACGCCCAAATCAGCGCTCCGATCTTATTTCTACAAGAATTGTAGACATTACGATTTTTTAGATTTCCGTTCCCGCTGCCGCGACGCTGCGGCAAACGAAATTTTCCACCGGGCACTTTGGCGCAAAGCCCGCCCTCGTCGCGCCCGGCCTGAACGTGTTGAATGCGCTCCATGGTCGATCTCATTCGCGCAAAATCAAGGAAGCTGCGGCCGACGCTGGCGAGGCTTCCGCCGCTGACGTCGCTTCGAGCTTTTGTCGCAACCGCCCGCCACCTGAGCTTTACGCGGGCGGCCGAAGAACTCCATGTGACGCCTGCCGCCATCGGCCAGCAGATCCGCCTGCTCGAGGATCACCTCGGTCAACCGCTGTTCCATCGCAACCGTGGCGAGCTTCTGCTGACGTCGGCCGGCCAGGCGCTGATGCCCGGCCTCACCGAGGCTTTCGACGTCGTTGTCGAGTCGGTCGCGCGGATTTCCGGCGACGAGGAGGATGCGCCGATCAAAGTGTCGGTTGCGCCCTCCTTCGCCAGCAAATGGCTGATCCCGCGCCTCGACGCACTGCGCGACGCGGTACCCGGCCTAGAAGTGCTGGTCGACGCATCAACCAGGCTTGCCGACTTTGCCAGCGAAGACGTCGACTGCGTCATCCGCTACGGGTCGGGCGCCTATAGCGGCCTGCTGACGGAACGGCTGTTTTCGGAAGCGGTGCTGCCCGTCTGCAGCCCGGAATTTGCTCGCATGCACGGTCTCTATCGCGGGCCGGAGGGGCTGCGTGACGCACCGATCCTGCATGAGGACGGTCCGGAACGCGATCCAAGCTGCCCTGACTGGAAGGGCTGGCTGAGATCCAACGGCCTGTCCGGCCGCTTTGTCGAGGGCGGTATACGGCTTAGCCAATCGTCACTGGTGCTCGACGCAGCTGCTGCCGGCAAGGGCATCGGTCTCGGCAAATTCCGGCTGGCCGAGCCTGACCTCGCCGCGGGGCGTCTGGTCAGTCCATTCGGCTCACCGCAGCCGGTCGAGTTTTCCTATTATTTTGCGACGACGCCGCACAAGGCGAAGCTGGAGACGGTCGAGCGCTTTCATGGCTGGCTGAAGGCCGAGGCGCGCCAGCTCGGCGCTCTCGACGTCCCACCGCCGGCGGCGCTTCCGGCGCGCATCGCAATTATCGCGGCCGAATAGCCTCGCCGCGGTCTCGCGAGCAGGCGCGCGCCTATTTGAGCTTGAAGCCCAGGGCCTTCAGCACTTCGCCCAGGCGATCACGGCCTTTCAGCGCTACTTTGCTACCGATACGGTTCGAAACCAACTCTGTCCAGTCGACCACAGGCATCGCCTGCTCCTGCTGGAATGAACGAAGCCTCTGGTTGTAGGCTGCAAGATCGTCCGGATCGGGCTCTGATCGATAGCGCTCGCGGTACAGCACCGCAGCCTGCGGCAGTCTGGGCTTGATGTCAGTCGCAGCCAGGAGATCGGGATAGCCGACGGTCAGGCCGAACACCGCCACGGTTTCCGGCGGGAGGCCGAGTTCGCGCGCCACCTCCTGCGGATGATTGCGCATCGCGCCGATGTAGCAGGAGCCGAGCCCGAGCGCGTCGGTCGCCACCACGGCGTTCTGTGCGGCAAGTGCGGCGTCGATCACGGCCAGCAGAAAACTCTCCTGATAATCGAGCCCCTCGCCCACCCGGCCGTTTGCCTCGGCAATGGCGCGCAGCCGCGACAGGTCGGCCAGCCAGACCAGCAGCAGCGGCGCCTGCTCGATATGGCGATTGATCGCCGCCAGTTCGGCAAGCCGCGCCTTGCGCGCCGGATCCTCGACTGCGATGACGCTCCACGCCTGGAGATTGGAAGAAGTCGGCGCCGACTGGGCGGCGGCGACGATCAGTTCCAGCGTCCCTTCGGGAAGAGGCTTGGCGAGATAATTGCGGACCGAGCGATGCGAAAGGATCGCCTCGAGGGCTTCGTTCCAGGTTCCGGTATGCGCGCTTTGCGGCGCTCGATAACGCCGCCGTAGCGCCGCTTCACCACGCAGGTCAGCGTCGGAAGGGCGGATGCTGAAGGCGGCCGGCTGTGACATCGTCTTCCCTACTGGCAATCTGGCTTATCCGGTGTTCTGACGACCCCAGGTCATTCAAGAAGCGCGGCTTAGGCCCCGTTGCGCAAAAGCGGAAGCAACTGATCGCCTTGCCGCTTGATCTCGGAAAGATACGGCGTGTCCGAGAGCACGAAATGCGTGATGCCCAGATCCCGGTATCTGCCGAGCGAGCGGGCGACGTCGGCGGCCGAGCCGACCAGCCAGGTGGTGCCAGCGCCGCCGCCGCCATATTTGCCCGGCGCAGTATAGAGATTGTCGTCCAGCACCTCGCCGCGCGCGTGAAGATCGAGCAGACGCTGCTGGCCCACCGCTACCGCCCGACCGTGATCGTTCCAGCCGGCTCCCTGGCCCTTGGCCATCTCGTCGACCTTCGCCTCGGCGTCCGCCCAGGCCTGCCCAGCGGTGTCGCGGACCAGCGTGGTGACCCGCAACCCGAACTCCAGAGGCGGGAGGTCTCGGTCGAGTTCCCTGCTCAAGGCTTTGAGCCGCTCGATCCGCTCCCGGACACCGTCGAGCGGCTCACCCCAGAAGAGCTGGACATCCGCGTCGCTGGCCGACACCCGCTCCGCCGCCTCCGACGCGCCGCCGAAGTAGAGCTTGGGATGGCGACGATCGCCACGGACATGGATGCGGGGCATCACGGTAGAGCCAGTGACCTGGAAGTGCTCGCCCGCAAAGGTCACGTTCTCTTCAGTCCAAAGTCTGCGAACCAGGCGCATGAACTCTCTGGTACGGGCATAGCGATGTATCTGGTCACCTTCGCTGTCGCCATAAGCAGCAAGGTTGTCCTTGCCTGACACTATGTTGATACGCACGCGACCGGCGGTCAGCTGGTCGAGCGTGGCTACGGCGGATGCGAAGTGCGCCGGCCGCCAGTACCCCGGGCGGATCGCGATGAGCGGCTCGAAGGAGGTGGTCCGCGCGGCGAGCGAGGCCGCGACAGTAAAAGTGTCGGGCCGACCCCAGCCGGTACCGATCAGCGCGCCCTTCCAGCCGTATTCCTCAAGCGCCTTCGCGTGGCTGGTCAGCGTCTCCAGGCTGTTGTGGTCCTCGACGGCCGAGTCGCCGCGGTGACCGGGATCGACTTGGTTCGGGATGTACCAAAGAAACTCGGTATCAGCGCTCATTGTCGGGCCTGTATTTTGGCCGGGCATGAGGTCAATGGCAGGACCTTCCCCTCCGTTGTATTTTGATGACCATTCAATGGGTGGCCTCATGCAGCGCTGGCGCCTTGTGCGGCTGCGGTGCAAAGCGGCTTTCGGGTCTGGCAAGCCCGAGATGGTCGCGCAGCGTGCGCCCCTCATAGTCGGTGCGGAACAGGCCGCGCCGGCGCAGGATCGGCACCACCGTATCGACAAAGACCTCCAGTCCGGTCGGCAGCACGTCCGGCATCAGGTTGAAGCCGTCGGCGGCGCCGGCGACAAACCATCTTTCGATATCGTCGGCGATCTGCTCGGGCGTGCCGACGATGGTGCGGTGGCCGGTGCTGCCGTTCAGCGCCCGGATCAGCTGGCGAACGGTGAAATCGTTGCTGCGCGCGAGCGCGAGCGTGGCCTTGAAGAAGGTGTGGCCGCCATTGGGGGGCAGTTGAATCCCTTCTGGCAGCTTCTCGTCGAGCTTCAGCCGCTCGCGATCGATGCCGAGCACGCCGGACAGCCGGCCAAGGCTGTAGTCGAGCGGGATGCGGTCCCAGAGCTCTCCTTGCCGCCGCTCCGCTTCGGCCTCGGTGCTGCCGATGATGGTGGCTAGGCCGGCGAGGTTGAGCGGCACGCCGCCGGTGCGGCCATAGGCGACGGCACGCGCCTTAAGTTCCCGCGCATAGCCGAGCGCTTCCTCGAAAGACTGCGATGCGGAAAACACAGCTTCGGCGTGGCGGGCGGCGAGGTCCTTGCCGTCATCGGACCCGCCGGCCTGGACGACCACCGGATGCCCTTGCGGCGAACGCGGCACATTGTGCGGCCCGTGCACCGAGAAATGTGCGCCCTTGTGGTCGATGGCGTGAACCTTGGTGGCATCGACGAAGCGCCCGCTGGCGACATCACCGATGAAGGCATCGTCCTCCCAGCTGTCCCACAATGCCTTGACGATGTCAGCGAATTCCGCCGCCCGCTCGTAGCGCCGGCCATGATCGATGGCACCGTTGAGGCCGAAATTGCGGGCCGAGGCGGGATCGGCCGTGGTGACGATGTTCCAGCCGATGCGTCCGCCGCTGACATGGTCGAGCGTCGCGAAGCGCCTGGCGATATTGTAGGGCTCGTTGAAGCTGGTTGAAGCGGTGGCGATCAGGCCGATGCGCTCGGTTGCGGCGGCTACCGTCGCCAGCACGATGGTCGGCTCCAGCGACGTGATCGGACGATAGTCAATGCGGTCCGATATCGCCGCCTGGTCGGCAAGGAATACGGCGTCGAGCTTTGCGCGCTCTGCGATCTTCGCCACCTGCACATAGTGGTCAACGGTGAAGGCGGCATAGGGGTCGACGCCGTCCATCCGCCATGCCGCCGGCGAGAAGCCGGCATGCAGGATGTTGACGTTGAGATGGAGCTGCCGGCCGCTCATCGAAAGACGCCGGGCTCGGGATAAGCGCCGGTCAGATACCAGGTGCCGACAGTGCGGGTCTTGTATTCGGCAGGGTTGTGCAAGGTGTGAATGCGTGCGTTGCGCCAGAAGCGGTCGAAGCCGTATTTGCGCACTGCGGAGCGGGCACCCATCACCTCGAATATCTCGGTCGTGACTTCGAGCGCAACATCGCCTGCCAGCACATTGGCCGCGGCGACGGCAACCGCCGCCTCACCGCGTTCTTGCTCGGTCAGCGCCTTGCCGCGCGCGATCGCATGATCGATCGCCGCCGCCGCGCGATCGGCCAGCGCCGTCGCCGCCCGCGTCTTGACCCAGAGCTCGCCATACTGCCGCTTGATCCATGGATCGTCGATATGGCGCTCGACGCCGGAATACATCCACGGCCGCGAACTGTTGAGCGTATAATCTCGCGCCGCCAGCAGCGCGCCCTGGGCCGTGCCGACAAAGACATTGAGCAACACGCTCTGCTGCTGCAGCGGGCCGATGGTGCGGATTGGCAACGACGCGTCGACCCAACCGCGCACCAACTCGCTGTCGTGGATCCTGACGTCCTTGTAGGCGACCTTGCCGCTGCCGGTCTGCGTCTGGCCGATGCCGTCCCAGTCGTCGAGAACGGTGATGCCTTCGCGATTTGCGGGGATCGCCGCGAATTTCCTCTCGCCGCTGACCTCGTCTTCCCACGAGGTCGAAAGATAGTCGGCGACATGCGAGCCGGAGGCGAAGGGTTTGAAGCCGTTTACGATCGTCCACTCGCCATCTTTGCGGCCGAACAGCGTTTTGGAAAAACTGTTGCCGGTGTTGCCCCAGAACCAGTCGCCGGCAGCCGAACGCCGCAGCAGATCGGCTGAGCGCGGTTCGTCCGAATTGAGCCTGGCGGCGATCAGTGCGCTGAAATGGTAGCCGTAGATATGGCCGATCGAGCCGTCGACCTTGGCGAACTCGCGCCCGATCTTCAGCGCCGTCGAATAGGGTTCCCCGGCGCCACCGAATTCCTTGGGGATCACGATGGTGAGTAGGCCGCTTTGCTTGAGAAGACGTATCTGTTCGGTAGGCCTGCCGCCAAGCTGGTCGCGCTCGACCGCATCGCGGGCAAAGATGTCGCGCAGCTCGACCGCCTTGGCGATCCATGGATTGGACGTATCGGGATCGAAGGTCATCGTCTCACTCATGCAGCTGCGGGAAGCCGTGGCGCTCGGCAAGCAGTGCAAGAATGCGCCTGGTGTCATCGGCGAAGACCTTGCCCTTGGCCGTCGGCAAGTCGGCGGGCGGATCGCTGCCGATGATCAGCACCGGCAGCGACTGGTGCCGTTCGCCGAGCGCGTCGATCACCTTGCCTCTCGGCCTCGAAAACGGCACGCGCTCAACGTCGAGTCTGGCGGCGAGATCGGGAAAGGCTGCGAGCAATCCCTCAACCTGGTTGCAATAGGGGCAGACGAACGTCTGGCCCGGCTGATTTGGGTCGGCGAAACCCGGCTGGATGAGAAAGAGCGTGTCGCGCGCCATTGCCGGCCTATTCCGCAGCTGCCGCGGCATGCCGCGAAAAACGGTTTGCCGGTCGCTTCAGGCCGAGATTGTCGCGCAAGGTGCTGCCCTCATACTCGTCGCGGAACAGGCCACGGCGGCGCAGTTCCGGCACCACCAGCTCGATGAAATCCTTCAGGCCGCCGGGCATGATCGGCGCCATGATGTTGAAGCCGTCGGCGCCGTAATTCTCGAACCGCTCTTCCATGGTGTCGGCGATCTGTTGCGGCGTGCCGACCACCTGCCAGTGGCCGCGGGCGCCGGCGATGCGCAGATAAAGCTGCCGGATCGTCAGGTTCTCGCGCCACGCCAGATCGATCACCAGCGCTTGCCGGCTCTTGCCGGCATTGGTCTCCGGCAAATCCGGCACCGGCCCGTCGAGCGGATAGGCGCTGAGGTCGAAGCCGCCGGCCAGCGCCGAGACCAGACCGAGGCCGACTTCCGGCTGGATGAGATCCTGCAGCTGTTCGAACTTCCCCCGCGCCTCGGCTTCAGTGCGGCCGACGACCGGGAAAATGCCTGGCAGGACTTTCAGGTCATCCTCCGAGCGGCCATATTTGCCGAGCCTGCCCTTGACGTCGGCATAGAAGGCGGTGGCTTCGTCGAGCGTGATCTGCGCGGCGAAAATCGCTTCCGCGGTCCGAGCCGCCAGCTCTTTGCCCGGACCCGACGCGCCGGCCTGGACCACGACCGGACGACCTTGCGGCGTTCGCGGCGTGTTCAGGGGACCACGCACCTTGAAGTGCTGGCCCTTGTGGTTCAGCACATGCAGTTTGTCCTTGTCGAAATAGCGCCCGCTTGCTCTGTCGCGCGGGAAGGCGTCATCCTCCCAGCTGTCCCACAGGCCGAGCACGACATCGGCGAATTCCTCGGCGCGGTCGTAGCGCTCGCCATGCTGGATATGCGTCTCGTGACCGAAATTGAACGCTGCCTCCGGATCGGAAGAGGTGACCAGATTCCAGCCTGCGCGCCCGCCGCTCAGATGGTCGAGCGACGCGAACTGGCGGGCCAGATTGTAGGGATCGGAAAAACTGGTCGACGCCGTGGCGATGAGGCCGATGTTCCTGGTCACAGCCGACAGTGCCGACAGCAGCGTGATCGGCTCGAACGGATAGACGCCGCTATGCGCCTTGCGGCTGGCGGCCTCGAGGTTGCTCAGCCGCGCCGCGACGCCATCGGCAAAGAAGATCGCGTCGAATTTGGCCGCTTCCGCCAGCCGGGCAAGTTCGACGTAGTCGCCGAGGCTGGTCCCCTCGCCTGCCGCTGGATGGCGCCAGGCCGCCACATGGTGACCGGTGAAGAGCAGAAACGCTCCCAGCTTGAGCTTGTCCTTGCGCCTGGCCATTTTTTTCGCCTCCTCAGCGGTACAGTCCGCCGGCCGGGAATTCCCCGGTCAGCAACCAGGTGCCGATCGTGCGCTTCTTGTATTCGGCCGGATTGTGCAGCGTGTGCGTGCGCACGTTGCGCCAGAACCTGTCGTAGCCGTTGGCCTTGGTGGCTGAGCGGGCGCCCATCACCTCGAAAACCTCGCTCGACGCGTCGAGGCCGACTTGTCCGGCGTAGACATTGGCGGTGGCGAGATCGATCGCCGTCTGCCCGCGCTGCTCCAGGGTCAACGCCTCGCCCTGGCCATAAGCGGCATCGAGGCTGCATGCTGCTATATCGGCCAGTTCGGCCGCGGCGAGCGTGCGGATATAGAGGTCGCCATATTTGCGTTGCACGAACGGATCGTCGGTATGTTTCTCATAGCCGGAATAGACCCAGGGGCGCGATTGCGAGACCGTATAGTCCCGGCCTTCGCTCAGCGCTCCTTGCGCGCTGCCGACGAACAGGTTGAGCAGGACCGCCTGCTGGAACAGTGACGTCAGCGTCTGGAACGGCGTCAGCGGCACCGCGGGCGAGCCAATCAGTTCGTCGTCGCCGACATGCACGTCCTTGAACGTCACCTTGCCGCTGCCGGTCTGCCGCTGGCCGACACCATCCCAGTCATCCTCGATGACGATGCCCTCACGGTCAGCCGGGATCGCTGCCGCTAGTCTATCCTGGCCGTCCTCCCAGGCAACCTGGATGTAGTCTGCGATGTGGGAACCGGAGGAGAACGGCCGAAAGCCGCTCAGGATCCAGCCCGTGCCGTTGCGCCTGGCCGTCGACGTCTTCGACATGGCGTTGCCGGAATTGCCCCAGACCCAGTTCTCCCTTGCCGAGCGTGTCAGCAGCCGGTCCCTCTGCGCCTGCGTGCCACGGAACAGCACGCCATTGAGCGGCAGATGATGGTATCCGTAGAGATGGGCGAGCGAGCCGTCGGTGCGGGCGAATTCGCGCACGACGCGAAGCACCGACAGCCAGGGTGCGCCCTTGCCGCCATAGCGCTTGGGAATCTGCGCCGACGGCAAACCACTTTCCTTCAGCAGGCGGATCTGTTCGACGGGCCGGCCGCCGGCCTTGTCGCGCGCCACGGCATCCCGATCGAAGATTTCGCGCAGTTCGACCGCCGTGGCGACGAACGGGTCGGAAAGGTCAGGGCTGAAGGTCATCGGCGTTTGTCCATGGAAATGCGTCTATTCCACCGCGATGGTCTGCGCCGGCCGCGAGACGGAAGCGGCATAGGCGTCTTCGCCGAACTCGGCCGGATGGCTCCCGGTTATGCGGCTCTCATGGCTGTCGAGATCGGCGAGGAAGAGATCGCGGCTGATGCGCGCGACAACGGCCGGCACATCGCGCCTGATCGACGGCACATCGCCGATCGGCAGGCCGAAACTGACAAAGCCGCCGGGATTGAAGACATGGATATTCCTCAGGAATGGCGCCTCCCCCGGCGCCTTCTCGAGAAATTCATGGCCGAGGCCGAGATAAGGATGGGCGCCGAAAAATTCATCCAGCTCTGCTTCCGGCGGCGCGTACTGGTCGCGCCATAGCCGGATGGTGGCGGCGAAATCGGCGAACTCAGGCTTGCGCGTCGGGTCGGCGAAATAGCCGGTGCCGGCGACGACGAAGTCGAACGCAAACGTCTCGCCTGCGATATCGGTGACGACCTTGCCGTCTTCGACATCCGCATTTGTCCAGGGGGCACCGAGATGGAGATGAAAATTCTGGTGCCGCACCGCCCGCTCCACCGCATCGAGCGGCGGCGTTGAACCGGCCTCGCGGAAGCGCAATGCCTGGCGCCAGCGCACCGCATCGGGCAGCCGAGGATAATTGTCATAGGCGCCGGGATAGCCGCGCACGCGGTTGATCGGCACACTGGCAATGCTGTTGCGGCGGGCAAAGAGACGCACCGATTTCGCGCCGGCCTCAAGGGCAGCTCCGGCCGCATCGAATGCCGAAGCCGCCGACCCGACGACAGCCATTGCCTTGCCCTTGAGCGAGGCAAAATCGATTGCCGCCGAACTGTGTGCGACAAGGCCCCGCGGCAAGGCGGCAAGTACCGCCGGTATCACTGGACCGCCGCTGCCGCCAAAGCCATTGGCCAGAATGATCTTGCGCGCCGTTTCGACCGATGGCGTGCCGTCGGCTTCGAGGTGGAGGCGAAAAAGCCCGCCGGCCGGCTCGATGCGAATGAGACGCGTGCCGTAACGGATGCCGATACCGAGGAACGCGCGATACCATTTCAGGTAGTTCGCCCAATCCGTCCGTGCGATGCGGTCGAATCCGGCATAGGCTTCCGCACCGTGGCGGGCTTCGTACCAGGACTGAAAGCTCAAGCCCGGCAAGCCGAGTTCCGGCCCCGGCAAGCCCTTTGGCGTTCGCAGCCGGTTCATCCGTGCATGAGTGAACCAGATGCCGGCCTTGCTTTCATCCGATGCCGCGTCGACGACAGTAACCTTGCCGATGCCGGCACGCCTCAACGCGAAGGCAAAGGTCGCCCCCGTCTGCCCACCGCCAACGATGAAGACATTGTGGTCGATGCCTTCCCGGTCCGGCACCCAGTTCTGCGGATCGGGGCCGATCAGCCGGAGCGTCTCCCGGGCGTGGTGATCTGGATCGGTCGGTAAGGCCATTTCGGTCCCGGCTGAAGTTGAGCCTCATCAAACTCCGCCTCGGTCGGCAAACAGTCCAGAAATGTTCGCTTTGATTGGCCGGTAGTTTTTTTCACTTGCATTGCAACGACGCGCTTTCACAGCCGACGAATGGGCGGCGCGTGTGGCCTCCCTGAAGCCGGGGCATCTTTTTGATATTGCAGCGGGCTCAAGCGCACTGGTCATTTTATTTCTTACGGCTCACGCGTAATGCGCCGACGCAGTCGGGCATTGGTGTCGAGCACATCAGCGGCGTCGCGTGGTCAGCGGGATCAAGCTTGATCTTGGTCGACCGACATGGGTGACGTCCGCCATCTGAAAGACGGCAGATCGCGGATACACCAGCAACGGTCCTCGCAGGATAGGACAGCGCAGCTACTCAACAGGCGTCCCAAGAGGCCCGTCGGCTACTCCATCGCAGGAACGAAAACCAGAAGAGTAGCGGACCTTTCGTGTGCAGTTTTTGCACACGATCTCTCATAACATATTGATTTTATGTGTTGATCTGTCCCATCCATCACCGGACATTGCGGAGTATCCTGGTGGAGGTGGGCGGCCGACACGATTCGAACTCTGGCGCGACAGGTGAAATGACTGCCGTTCTCAAAGTTTGTTGGCCGATAGTTGGTGCGGGTGGTCGGGCTCGAACCGACACTCCTTTCGGAACTGGATTTTGAATCCAGCGCGTCTACCAGTTTCACCACACCCGCAAGGCGCTAACTCATTTACCTCTCAACGCTCTCATGCTGCACCTACGCAGAGGGTGGCAGTTCGAGAATTAAGCGGCTCTTAACTCCTAACCCATTGACCTCCAATCCTATTACCCTGCGGGCTGACGGTAGACGCATCCTGATTTTGAGTCGAGCGCGTCTACCAATTCCGCCATAGGGGCTCAGGCCGGGCGGCCTGGATGGGCGCGGACTATACGGTTGGAGGCCTGTTCGTCAACTGGCCAAATCCCGACATCTGGGCTCGCTCAAGCCTCAGCCTTTCGATTTCGTGAAGCAGCTGCCATTGTGCAGCGCGGAAAATCTTTCTAGACAGGCGGCGCATGTCATTGAAGCGCACCTCGTCCGACGAGGTTGATGCTGGGCGCTTCCAAGTCTTGTTTGTACATGTCGTGATCCCAAGACCGCTTCTGGTTTGGGCGTGCATTAGGAGTGCCGATGCTTCGCGGACTTTACGACTGGACCTTGTCGCTGGCGGCGAGCAAATCCGCCGAATGGTGGCTGGCCTTCATCGCCTTCGTCGAGAGCTCGGTGTTCCTGGTGCCGGCCGACGTCCTCTATCTGCCGATGGCGCTGTCGCGGCCGGATCGCGCCTATCGTTACGCGCTGGTCGCCACCGTCGCCTCGGTGCTGGGCGGCATCGCCGGCTGGTTCATCGGCCATTATGCCTATGATGCGATGGCGCGGCCGATCCTCGAATTTTATGGCAAATATGACGAGTTCGAGGCGATGCGCGTCTCATCGGGTGTTGGCTTCATCATCCTGATGCTGGTCACCTCCGGCCTCGCCCATCTGCCGCCGATCAAGGTTGTGACGATCCTGTCGGGCGTCATCGGTGTTCCTTTGCTGCTGTTCATCGTGCTGGCAATCGTGGCGCGCGGTGCTCGCTTCCTGTTTCTCGCGTGGCTCTTGCGCCGCTATGGCGAGCCGATCCGCCACTTCATCGAAAAGCGCCTTGGCCAGATTGCAGGCGCCGCCGCCGCCGCCCTGATTTTGCTCTATATCGTCGTCAAATACGCCGTCTGAACGGCATCGAACCGAATGGACTGAGCCCGATGACAGCGACCGTGAATACCGATACCGGACGCCAGCGGCTGCGCACCGCCCTGTTCCTCGCTGTCGCCATGGCCGCCACGGTCGGCTCGGCGCTGGCCTTCCAGTATCTCGGCGGCTACATCCCCTGCAAGCTCTGCCTCGAGCAGCGCACGCCTTACTACGTCGGCGTGCCCTTGATGCTGCTGGCGGTGCTTGCGTCGGCTCTTCAGGCGCCAGCCTGGGTAAGCCGTGGCCTGCTGGCCATTGGCGGCCTGCTGATGCTCTACGGCGGCTATCTCGGCGTTTATCACTCCGGCGTCGAATGGGCGTGGTGGCCAGGCCCGACCGATTGCACCGCAGCCGCCGGGCCGGTGGACACCGGCGGCAAGGGCGTGCTCGATGCGCTCGACAAATTCGTCCCGCCCTCCTGCGACAAGGCGGCGCTCCGCATCCTCGGCCTGTCGCTGGCCGGCTGGAACGCCATCGCCAGCTTTGTCCTGGCAGTCGTAGCCTTCCGCAGCGCCTTCGCCCGCGACTGATTTAGCGCGACACGAGATCATCCAAGAATTCGGCAGGCTGAGTCGGGTGGAGTGATTGCCGAGAACCGAAGCGGAGCGGACATTGGTCCGTGAGCATCGGAAGCGCAGAAAATCGCTTCAGACGGCCAGCCTCCCGAATTATCGGATGATCTCACGGCTCGAGTTCGACATCCCAGTACAGATAATCCATCCAGCTTTCGTGTAGATGGTTGGGCGGGAACAGCCGGCCGTTATTATGCAAATCATGCACCGTCGGCTGGTAGGGCTTCTGCAGCGGCCACATCTTGGCGTGGGCCGGCATCATGCCGCCCTTCCTCAGATTGCAGGGCGAGCAGGCAGCGACGACATTCTCCCAGGTCGTGGCGCCGCCGCGATGGCGAGGAATGACATGGTCGAACGTCAGATCGTCCGGCGTGCCGCAATATTGGCATTGGAAACGGTCACGCAGGAAGACGTTGAAACGGGTAAACGCCGGATGCCTCGACGGCTTCACATAAGCCTTCAGGCTGACGACGCTCGGCAGCTTCATCGAAAAGGTCGGTGAAGAGACGGCGTGTTCGTATTCGGCGACGATGTTCACCCTCTCGAGGAACACCGCCTTGATGGCATCCTGCCAGGACCAGAGCGACAGGGGGTAATAGCTGAGCGGACGGTAATCCGCGTTCAGCACCAGCGCTGGAAGCCCATCCGGAGATACGGCAACCGTCACGTCGTTGACCTCCTTCACCCTAGAACCGGTCGGCGCGGATACTGTAAGCCCGACATGACAGGGATGTGAAGCGGATTGTCGATCATGCCGGGTCTCAAAAACGCATGATTTCAATGCTTTTTTGCGGATTCAGGCCGGAGGCGCGGCATCCCTGCCCTTCAATTCGCGATAATAAGCCCAGAAAAGCCGCGATGCGACACCGCGCCACGGGCTCCATGATTCGGCAAGCCGGATCAGCATTTTCTCCGGCGGACGCGGGTCGATGCCTAGTGCATGGCCGACCGCGCTCTGCAATGCAACGTCGCGCGCCGGAAAGATGTCCGGGTGTCCGGCGGCAAACAAAAGGTAGACTTCAGCCGTCCACGGGCCGATCCCCGGCACCCTGGTCATGGCCGCGATCGCCTCGCTTGCATCGAGCCGACAGAGGTGATCGAGGTCGAGCCCGTCGGCCACCGCCCGGGCGACGGCAAGCAGGCCGCGCTGTTTGGGTCGCGACAGCCCGGCCTCGCGAAAGATCACCTCGTCGGCGGCAAGTATCGCCTGCGGCGTCAGCGGATCGAGCAGTCTCGTCAGCCGGCCGAAGATGGCGTCGGCGCTCGCGCGGGACACTTGTTGCGAAACGACGATGGAAGCAAGGCTCCTGAACCCCGGCTCCGATAGCCTGAGCGGCACCTCGCCGGCCATGCCGCGCACTCTTTCCAGGCGTGGGTCGAGTAAGCATAGCCTATCCAGCCCTTGCGCAATGTCGTCGAGACTGGCGATGCGTTGCATGTCTGCTTGTTCCAAAATCAAAAGTGCCGCACGCTTCGTCACGTGTCCCTCTGGACGCACGACGCCACCGGCGCAAAGTAGCAATTGGCGAAAGCGCCACACAACCCGATTGCCGCCGGACAATGACACTGCTGACATTCCGCTTCGCGCCGAGCCCGAACGGCGAACTGCATCTCGGCCATGCCTATTCGGCGCTGCTCAATCAGAAATTGGCAAAGGCGACGGGCGGACGCCTGCTGCTGCGCATCGAGGATATCGACACGACACGCTGCACGCCGGAATTCGAGGCAGGCATTTTTCGCGACCTGAAATGGCTGAGGCTTGGCTGGGAGGAACCGGTGCGCCGCCAGTCCGAGCATTTTGCCGAATATCGGGCGATGCTCGAGCGGCTGATCGAGGAAGAACTTGTCTACCCGGCCTTCATGAGCAGAAGTGAGATCCGCGCCTTTATCGCCGACAGCGAGAAGCGTGGCCGCGACTGGCCGCGCGACCCGGACGGCGTGCCGCTCTATCCTGCCGCCGACAAGGCGTTGACGGCGAGCGAACGCAAGCGGCGCCAGGCCGAAAATGTGCCATTTGCCTGGCGGCTGGACGTCGATGCGGCAATAGCGCGCGCCGGCAAGGACCTGTCATGGGCCGAATACACGAACGAGACGCTCTCCGCGACGCGTCGTGTCGAAGCCCATCCGCAGGATTGGGGCGACGTGGTCGTGGCGCGCCGCGAAATCCCGACCAGCTATCACCTCGCCGTCACCATGGACGACGCGCTGCAGGGCGTCAGCCATGTCGTGCGCGGCCAGGATCTCTATTCCGCGACCAGCGTGCAGCGGCTGCTTCAGCAACTGCTTGGCCTGCCGCAGCCGGCCTATTTTCACCATCGCCTGATCCTCGGCCCGGACGGACGAAAACTGTCGAAGAGTCTTGGCGATACCGGCCTTGCCGCCCAGCGTAAGACGGGCGCATCGCCGGACGATGTGAGGCGGCTGGTCGGTCTCTAGCGGCGCCAAAGGCATTCCTTGAATGGAAATGAGCCTATGGATCAACGGTTTGGTTTTGCCTTCCGCTCGGAACGGCATTAGAGCAAGCGCGACAATCAGTCCTCACCGACGCGTGGCCTCCGGAAAAATGCACAGCCTCAAGCGGTTCATCCCCGCCTCTTTCGTCGTCCTGTGGGCGACCGGCTTCATCGGCGCGCGTTATGCCACGCCGTGGGCGGAGCCCTTTACCTTCCTGGCCGCGCGCTTTGTCCTGGCCGCAATCCTGCTTGTCGCTTTGATGGCCGCGCTTGGTTCGAGCCGTGCCACCCGCGACGAGGCGCTGCACGCGACCGGCGCCGGCATCCTGATGCATGGGGTCTATCTCGGCGGCGTGTTCTGGGCCATCCACCGGGGCATGCCCGCCGGGCTTTCAGCCCTGATCGTCGGCCTGCAGCCGCTGATCACGGCAGTGCTCGCCGGCAGGCTTCTCGGCGAGGCCATCCTGCCGCGCCACTGGGCCGGTCTCGGCCTCGGGCTGATCGGTGTGGTGATCGTGCTCTGGCCGAAGCTCGGCGCGCTCGGCGGCGGGGTGACGGCCGAAACACTGGGCGCCTCACTTGTCTCGGTGCTCGGCATGAGCGCCGGCACGATCTGGCAGAAGCGCTTTGCTTCCGGCGGCGATCTGGTGGCTGCCACGTTCTGGCAATATGTCGGCGGCGCATCTGTAATGGCCTTGGCCTCGCTAGCCTTCGAGACGCGAACGGTCATCGTCAATGGCGAACTGATCTTCGCCATGGCCTGGCTCGTGCTGGTGCTGTCGATCGGCGCCATCTTCCTGTTGATGGTGATGATCCGCGACGGCGAAATGTCGAAGGTCGCCTCGCTGTTTTACCTCGTGCCGGCCGTCACCGCGGTCATCGCCTGGGCATTGTTCGGTGAGCACTTGAGCCCGCTCCAGATCGCCGGCATGGCGATCGCGACGCTCGGCGTCGGGCTGGCGACGGCTCAGCCGCCGACGCGGGCACGCGCCTCTAAATAGCGGCTGATCGCGGCGTTGAGCTCGCCACCGAGGATGAAGATCGCTGATACGATGTAGAGGAAGACGACGGCGATCATGATCGAGGCGAGGCCGGCATAGGTCGTCACATAGGACGAGAAATGATCGAGATAGGCGGCGAAGATGGTCGACCCGATGAGCCAGCCGACCAGCGTGAAGATGATGCCAGGCACGATCGAAACGAAGCGGCGCTTGCCGGCTGGCAACCAGAAATGCACGGCGAACAGGCCGCCGATGATGACGACCGAGGCGATGACGTAACGCCACAGCGTGATCGTGCCCATGTAGGGCTTTATCCATTCGAAATGCGACTCGGCCAGCCGTGCCAGCAACGGCGCGAAGACCAGCAGCACGCTGATGGCCAAAAACCCGGCCGTCGCGATCAGCACGAAGATGATGCTCTGCACCCGCCGGTAGATGATGCCGCGCGTTTCCGAGACACGATAGGCCCGGTTGAGCGAGGTGCGCAGCGCCTCGATGCCGTTCGAGGCGAAATATCCGGCAAGCACGATACCGTAGGTCAACAGGTCACTGCGCCGGACGGTAAGCACGTTGAGTACCTCGCGCGCGATCGGTTTGGCGATCTGCTCGGGCCATGTGTCGAACACAAGGTGCACGGCGGTGTCGGCGAAAGCCTGCGCGCCGAAAAAACTCGCCAGCGTCGTGGCGAAGATCAGGAAAGGAAAAAGCGCCATCAGCGCGGTGATCGCCAGATGGCTGGCCATTGCCCAGCCGTCGTCGGTGTTGAAATGGCCGAGCGCGTCGTAGAGGACGCGTTTGAGGGCTACGATCTTCCGCAACAAGAACCGCGTTCCCTTCGATTGTCCCGACGCCGCGAATATGGGAAGGGTTTGCGGTAAATGACAACCCTAGGTCAAACCACCATTCCTCCCGGAGAAGAGTTGCGCACCATCATTGTCACAGGTGCCTCTTCCGGTATAGGCGCCTATTGCGCCCATGCTCTTAAGAGGGAAGGCTGGCGGGTGTTCGCAACGGCCCGAAAGCCCGAAGATATCGCCGCGCTCGAGGCCGACGGCATCGAGGCCTTTTATCTGGACTACACCGAGCCCGGATCGATCGAGGCGCTGGTGGCGTCGGTGCTGGAACGGACCGGCGGCCGGCTCGGTGCGCTCTTCAACAATGGCGCCTACGGACAACCCGGCGCCGTCGAGGACCTGCCGGTCGAGGCTTTACGGCAGCAGTTCGAAGCCAATGTCTTTGGCTGGCATGATCTCACTCGCCGCGTCGTACCGGTGATGCGCCGTCAGGGCCATGGTCGTCTCGTTCATTGCTCATCGATCCTCGGCCTCGCGCCGGTGCCTTTTCGCGGCGCCTACTCGGCATCGAAGCACGCTATCGAAGGGCTGATGCTGTCCCTCTATCAAGAACTCCGGGGTAGCGGCATCCATGTTTCGCTGATCGAGCCGGGGCCGGTGAAATCGAAGATCGCCAGCAACAGCCTTGCGTGGTTCCTGGCAAATATCGATCACGAGAATTCCGTTCATCGCCTTGCCTATGCGGCGCAACTCAAACGGCTGCGGGCCGGCGGCAGCACATCGCGGCTGAAGCCCGGGGCGGAGGTGGTTTATGCCGCCTTGCGCCATGCGCTTCTGTCGCGGCGCCCGCGCCCGCATTATGTGGTAACAGTGCCGGCCAGGATCGGTGTGATCCTTAAACGCATCCTGCCGGCTTCTGCACTCTACCGTCTGCTCGCCAAACGCGCCTGAACGCAATTCAACTGGAACACACCATGGCAACCGTCTTCAACATCCTCGCCGTTCTTGTCATGGTCGCAGTGGTGATCGTGCTGATCCGCGGCCTCATCAACATGATGCGCGGCGGCTCCAGCATGACCTCCAACAAGCTGATGCAGACGCGCGTGCTCTTGCAGTTCGTGGCCTTGGTGCTGATCATGCTGGCGGTGTATTTCACCCGTAAGTGACCCAGCACCAGCCGGGAGGTACCCCGTGGTCAAACTCAACAAGATCTACACCCGCACTGGCGACGATGGCACCACCGGTCTCGGCTCCGGCGAGCGGCGGCTGAAATCCGACCTTCGCATCGACGCCTACGGCACGGTCGACGAGGCCAATGCCTGCATCGGCATGGCCCGCATTCATACCGCGGCAGTAAATCCGGCGATCGATGCGATGCTCGGCCGCATCCAGAACGACCTTTTCGACCTCGGCGCCGATCTGGCAGTCCCCGATAATGGCAAGCCGCTCGACTACGAGCCGTTGCGCATCATCGCCTCGCAGACCGACCGCATCGAACAGGATATCGATCTCCTCAACAAGGACCTTGAGCCGCTCAAATCCTTCGTGCTCAACGGCGGTACGCCGGCAGCGGCTGCCCTTCACCTCGCCCGCACGGTGGCCCGCCGCGCCGAGCGCGTCATGGTTGCGCTGTCGCAAGATCCAGACGAGCAGGTCAACCGCGAGGGGATAAGATACATCAACCGTGTCTCGGACTTTCTGTTCGTCGCCGCACGCGCGGTCAATGACAACGGAAATGCCGACGTGCTATGGGTTCCCGGCAAGAACCGCTGAATCTGCCGGAACCGGGAGAGGCCTGATGTTTATCCCGCTTTACGACACCAACAGGCTGCGGCACATCAAGCTGCAATATGTGACCATCGGCCTGATCGCGCTCAATGTGTTGATCTACCTTATCACTACGCTTGGCGGTGAGGACTTCTCCAACGCCGCGGTGCTGGGCCTCGGCTTCATCCCGTCGGTCGTGCATGACAGCGTCGAGCTCGCTCCGCAATTCGTCGTCATTCCGGAGAGCCTGAGCTACCTGACCTATTCCTTCCTGCACGCAGATATCTTCCACCTCGGCGGCAACATGCTGTTCCTGTGGGTGTTCGGCGACAATGTCGAGGATGCACTCGGCCACATCCGCTACCTCGTCTTCTATCTGCTTTGCGCCATTGCCGGCGCTTTCTTCCAGGGTCTGGTTGCCTGGGATTCGCGGGTGCCGCTGATTGGCGCGTCGGGCGCCATCGCCGGTGTGGTCGCCGCCTATCTGATCCTTTATCCGCGGGTGAAGGTATGGGTGCTGGTCTTCGCGCGCATCCCGTTGCGCATCCCGGCCTTCATCCCGCTGATCCTGTGGATCCTGTTCCAGATCTTCATGTTCTCCCAGGGGGGCGAGGATCAGGTTTCCTGGGCCTGCCATATCGGCGGCATCATCGCTGGAGCCGTGCTGGTGCTTGTCTTGCGCAGCCGCGGCGTACCGCTACTCGCCGGCGCAGACGAGGAGCCGGCCGTGGTCGCCGGTCCGGCGCCCGTAGCCGGGGAGCCGGCGCCAAGCGACCCACAACCTGCGCAGCCGGCGCCGCGCTGGGGCCGGGGAAGCGTTTCCGGTCCGGACTGAACCGATTTGAGTGCTTCGCCGAGGATCCGAGTGCGCCTCGGATATTGACGCGCGGGGTCGCCGCAACTACGGAAGCGCCACCCTACTGGCGTGGCGAAGACCAGAATTCCGTCCGGAATGTCGGCTTTCGACAACTATGAAGAGGTGCACGCTGCTATAGCGCGCCCGACGAGCGTGAAAAGACTATCGTGAAAGAGGTGGCAGGCAAATGAAGATCCTTGTGCCCGTGAAGCGGGTTGTGGATGCGAACGTCAAGGTCCGGGTGAAGGCGGACGGTTCGGCGGTGGAACTCGCCAACGTCAAGATGGCGATGAACCCGTTCGACGAGATCGCGGTCGAAGAGGCGATCCGGCTGAAGGAAGCTGGCAAGGCCGAAGAGATCATCGTCGTGTCGATCGGGCCGCAGCAGGCACAGGAGACCTTGCGCACGGCGCTCGCCATGGGCGCTGACCGCGCCATCCTGGTCAAGACCGACGAGCAGACTGAGCCGCTGGGCGTCGCCAAGGTGCTGAAGGGCGTCGTCGAGGCAGAACAGCCCGGCCTTGTCATTCTCGGCAAGCAGGCGATCGACGACGATTCCAACCAGACCGGCCAGATGCTGGCCGCACTTCTCGGCTGGGCGCAGGGCACCTTCGCCTCCAAGATCGTGCTCGACGGTGACAAGGCCACGGTGACGCGCGAGGTCGATGGCGGCCTGCAGACGCTGGAACTGAAGATGCCGGCGATCGTCACGGCCGATTTGCGGCTGAACCAGCCACGCTACGCTTCTCTGCCCAATATCATGAAGGCCAAGAAGAAGCCGCTCGACGAGAAGAGCCCTGCCGATTACGGCGCCGACGTCAAGCCGCGGCTTAAAGTGATCAAGACCGAGGAGCCGGGCGGCCGCAAGGCGGGCGTCAAGGTCGAGAGCGTCGCCGAACTGGTAGACAAGCTGAAGAACGAAGCCGGCGTGCTCTAAGGAAATCCGATGAGGCCGGCCTGCAAACGGCCGGTTCTCCGCTTCCGGTGCTCACGTACTGAAGTACGCTCCGCTCCGGTTCTCGAAACCAACCGTTTTCGACTCGGCCTGACCGGATTTCAGGAGCCTCGAAGACGAAAGTCAGGAAAACATCATGGCTATTCTTCTGATTGCCGAACACGACAACGCTGCGCTTTCCGACCAGACCGCCAAGGCGCTTTCGGCGGCGCTCCAGATCGGTTCGGACGTGCATGTGCTGGTTGCCGGCAAAGGCGCCAAGCCGGCAGCGGACGCCGCCGCCAAGCTCAAGGGCGTCACCAAGGTACTGCTCGCCGACGCCGACGAACTGACCGAGCGTCTCGCCGAACCGCTGGCGGCACTCGTCGTTTCGCTTGCTGAGCCATACGAGACGATCATCGCGCCGGCGACCTCGTCGGGCAAGAACGTCGCGCCCCGCGTGGCGGCGCTGCTCGATGTCGCCCAGATATCTGAAATCATCGAAGTCGTGTCGCCCGACACCTTCAAGCGCCCGATCTATGCCGGCAACGCCATCCAGACGGTGCAGTCCAGTGACGCCAAGAAGGTCATCACGGTGCGTACCGCTTCCTTCCAGGCAGCGCCCGAGGGCGGTTCCGCGTCGGTCGAGACGGTCCAGGCGGCGGCCAATCCCGGCCTGTCGAGCTTTGTCGAGAACAAGCTCTCCGAGACCGACCGTCCAGAGCTGACCTCGGCCAAGATCATCATCTCGGGCGGCCGTGCGCTGGGCTCCTCCGAGAAGTTCCAGGAGGTCATCCTGCCGGTCGCCGACAAGCTCGGTGCGGCGGTTGGCGCATCTCGCGCCGCCGTCGATGCCGGCTATGCGCCGAACGACTGGCAGGTCGGCCAGACCGGCAAGGTGGTAGCGCCCGACCTTTATATTGCCGTCGGCATCTCCGGTGCCATCCAGCACCTTGCCGGCATGAAGGATTCGAAGGTGATCGTTGCCATCAACAAGGACGAGGAAGCGCCGATCTTCCAGGTCGCCGACTACGGTCTCGTCGGCGATCTCTTCGTCATTCTGCCGGAACTGCAAAAGGCGCTTTGACGCCTTCTGCCAAAGCGTATTAAATTCTGAGGGGTGGGGTAGACGAAGTCGCCCCGCCCTTTTAGTTTGCACTGCACAAAAAACGGGCCGCAAAGGCCTCGACGGGATCGGGTAATGAGCAAGATCGAGACGATCGGCATCATCGGCGCGGGCCAGATGGGTGGCGGCATCGCCCATGTGTCGGCGCTGGCGGGCTATAAGGTGCTGGTTTACGATATTTCGCCCGACCGCATCGAAAAGGGCATCGCTACGATCAGCGGCAACATGGCCCGTCAGGTCGGCTCCGGCAAACTCGAGGAAAAGCTGCGCAATGAGGCGATGGCGCGCATTTCGGCGGCACCGGCCATGGCCGACCTTGCGGGCGCCGATCTGGTGATCGAAGCAGCGACCGAGGACGAGACGGTCAAGCGCAAGATCTATGCCCAGCTCTGCCCGCAGCTCAACCCCGAGGCCATCCTGGCGACGAACACGTCATCGATCTCGATCACACGGCTGGCTTCGCAGACCGACCGGCCGGAACGCTTCATCGGCATACATTTCATGAATCCGGTTCCGGTGATGAAGCTGGTCGAACTGGTGCGCGGCATCGCCACCGAGGACCAGACCTTCGAGGCGGCAAAAACCTATGTGAAGCAGCTCGACAAGACGATCACCGTCTCGGAGGATTTCCCGGCCTTCATCGTCAACCGCATCCTGCTGCCGATGATCAACGAGGCGATCTACACGCTCTATGAAGGTGTCGGCTCGGTCGACGCCATCGATACCGCCATGAAGCTCGGCGCCAACCATCCGATGGGGCCGCTGCAGCTTGCCGATTTCATCGGGCTCGATACCTGCCTGTCGATCATGCAGGTGCTGCATGACGGGCTGTCGGATTCGAAATACCGCCCCTGCCCGCTGCTGGTCAAATATGTCGAGGCCGGCTGGCTCGGCCGCAAGACCGGGCGCGGCTTCTACGACTATCGCGGCGAGCATCCCGTTCCGACACGCTGATCGCCTCGCTACCAGCGCACAAAAAATCGTCCGCCGAGCGCCCCGAGCACGGCAAGGATGGCGACCGCGATCGTATACCAGGTGCCGACGAAAAGCGGCGAATCGTCAAAGCAATGAGCCGCATAGAAGGTCGCCGCCAGCCCGCCGGCAAGCAGGCCCGCGGCCGCACCGGCAAGCACCGGCCTTGTCGGCGCGCCATGGCGCAGCACCGCGAGAAAGACGGCAAGCGGGCCGATCCCGATCAACGGAATGAAGGTCAGGCAGATGACCATGTTCGTGCCGACCAGGCGCGTGCCCCAGTCGGACGCAGGCACGGCGAAGAGTTCGAGAATCACAGCCACAATCACCAGCAGCGGCGCGGCGACCATCCAGCTCACCGCCCGGCCGGTCGATGCACCGGGCGTCGACAGCCCACGCACCAGGACAAAGGCGCTGGCGGCAAGAGCAATCGTGAAGACGAATTTGGACAGGAACCGCATCGTGTGCATGGCGATCGCAATGTCGGGGCGCGGGCCGATCGTCAGCCAGAAAACCGCGGCCGCGATCACGATGGCCGCGCCGGCGGCAAGCCACCAGGCGGTGCCTAGCGGCAGCGCCTTGCTGCGGGCATCGGCGTCAAGCGCCTTGATGAAATCTTCGGTCCTCATGTTATTCCCGCCCCGCCCTGAACCGTTTGGCAATGGCGGCAAGCCCGCGGTGCAGTGACACCCGCACAGCCGTCTCGCTGATGCCGAATTTGGCCGCGGTCTCACCGATTGACCGGCCTTCGACCGATACGGCCGAGACGACGGAACGCTGTGCCGGCGGCAGGCTGTCGAGCGCCCGGTTGACGTCGCGCTCGCTCACCGTCTCCGATTCCGGCTCGGCAAAGGTCTCGGCGATTTCGTCGATCTCGATCTCGATCCGCCGACCGCGCCGCCGGAACGCATCGATCAGCTTGAAGCGGGCTATTGCATAGACCCAAGGCAGCACCGGCGCATCATGGCGCCAGGTGTGTCGTTTCACATGAATGGCCAGCAAGGTTTCCTGCACGACATCCTCGGGATCCACCCCGCCCTGCACGATCTTGCGCCGGGCAAAGCCACGAACGAGCGCGGCGATCCGGTGCAGAAAGTCGGCATAGGCCCTTTCGTCTCCGGCGATCGCGGCCCGCAGCAGCCGTGAAAGCTCGGCTTCGTCCTTGCCGCTCACAAGAGTTCACTCCCCGATATTCGCGTCTCGGCGCTGATTTGTTACGGGGCCGGCGAAATAATGTCCAAGGCAAATTAGCTGAGCATCACGAAAGTTTGCTCCTTTTGAGCGATTGAGTGGGTCAGCAATGTTGACTGCACCAGTCAGGTATTGGTAGGTGCAGCGTGCCAAGCCAAAGACCATCGAAATCGAGGACGACGCCATGAAATATGCTCTTTCCGCCCTTGCCGGCGCGACAGCACTTGCAATCAGCCTGATCGCCGGCCCGGCAATAGCAGAGGACGAGGGCATCGTCGTTTACAACGCCCAGCACGAAAACCTGACCAAGGCCTGGGCGGAGGGATTCACCAAGGAAACCGGCATCAAGGTTACCGTCCGCAATGGCGGCGACAGCGATTTCTCCAATCAGATCGTTGCGGAAGGCACCGCTTCGCCCGCCGATGTATTCCTGACGGAGAATTCGCCGGCAATGGCATTGGTCGAGGCGGCCGGCCTGTTCGCACCGGTCGACACCGAGACGCTGGCCCAGGTTCCGCAGGAGTACCAGCCGGCGAGCGGCAAATGGGTCGGCGTTGCCGCGCGCAGCACCGTCTTTGCCTACAACAAGACCAAGCTGAGCGCCGACCAGCTGCCCAAATCGCTGCTCGATCTCGCCGATCCGAGCTGGAAGGGCCGCTGGGCCGCTTCGCCCTCCGGCGCCGATTTCCAGGCGATCGTCAGCGCGCTTCTGCAGCTCAAGGGTGAGGCGGCGACGGCCGAATGGCTGAAGGCGATGAAGGAGAATTTTACCGCCTATAAGGGCAACAGCACGGTGATGAAGGCGGTCAATGCCGGCGAGGTCGAAGGCGGCGTGATCTATCACTATTACTACTACGGCGATCAGGCCAAGACCGGCGAGAACAGCAAGAACGTCGAGTTGCACTATTTCAAGCATCAGGATCCCGGTGCTTTCGTCTCGATTTCCGGCGGCGGCGTACTGGCCTCGAGCAAGCACCCGAAGGAAGCGCAGGCTTTCCTGAAATGGGTCACCGGCAATCGTGGCCAGGACGTGCTGAAAACAGGCGATTCGTTCGAATACGCAGTCGGCAAGGGCGCCGAGTCCAACCCGAAGCTGGTGCCGCTGGCCGATCTGCAGGCGCCGAAAGTCGACCCGACGACGCTGAACTCGAAAAAGGTGACCGACCTGATGACGGCGGCCGGCTTGCTTTAGCCGGCGTTCGTCCTAAAAGGGCAACCGACTGCGCTCCTGTGGGAATTCGCTTTCCACAGGAGCGCTCTGTTTTCAAGATGGCATTTGCCTATGACCACAAGCTACCCGCGAGATTATCCGCCGCCGATCGTTTCCGCCTCCGGGCGGAGCTGGCGCAACGTCTGATCTGATGCAATCCGCGATCGATCTCGCACGCCCAGGCTTGCCGGCCGACGCCACGGCCGTGCGGGCACGTCGTTGGTCGGTCTCATGGATTGCGTTGGCTGCCGTCTTTGTCTCGCTTTTCGCGCTGCTGCCGCTTGCCTTCATCGTCTGGGTGGCGGTGCAGACCGGCTGGGAAACGGTGGCGGCGCTGGTGTTCAGGCCGCGCGTCGGCGAACTTCTGGTCAACACCAGCCTGCTGGTGGTTCTGGCGGTGCCGATCTCGATCGTGCTGTCGGTCACGCTGGCCTGGCTGACCGAGCGCAGCGATCTGCCGGGTGCCCGCCTATGGTCCTGGCTGTCGGTGGCGCCGCTCGCCATTCCCGCCTTCGTCCACAGTTACGCCTGGATCACCATGGTGCCCAGACTGCACGGCCTGTGGGCCGGCGTGCTTGTGTCCGTCATCGCCTATTTCCCGTTCCTTTATCTGCCGGTGGCGGCGGCATTGCGACGGCTTGATCCCGCTCTCGAGGATGCAGCGGCAGCCCTTGGTCTCGGCCCGTGGCGTGTGTTCAGGCGTGTCGTGCTGCCGCAGCTCCGGCTCGCCATTTGCGGCGGCTCCCTGCTGGTCGGCCTGCATCTCCTGGCCGAATACGGGCTCTATGTCTTCATCCGCTTCGACACCTTCACCACCGCGATCGTCGACCAGTTCCAGTCGACCTTCAACGGTCCCGCCGCCAACATGCTGGCCGGCGTGCTGGTGACCTGCTGCCTTGTGCTGCTCGGGCTGGAGGTGCTGGTGCGCGGCGAGGAGCGCTATGCCCGCGTCGGTTCGGGTGCTGCGCGCCAGCAGCAGCGCACGGGCCTTGGGCGCGCCACCATTCCTTGCCTGCTGCTGCCTGCCATTACCACGCTGCTGGCGCTCGGCGTACCGTTCGCCACTATCGGCCGCTGGCTCATGGCCGGCGGCGCCGATGTCTGGCGGCTCGACGAGATCGGCCTGGCGCTTGGCCAAACGCTGTTCCTAGCAATTGCCGGCGCGCTGCTTGCCACCGTCGCGGCAATGCCGATGGCGTGGATTTCGATCCGCGCGCCGGGGCGGCTGCAACGCGTCCTGGAGGGCTGCAACTATATCGTCGGCGCGTTGCCCGGCGTTGTCATCGCCCTGGCGCTGGTCACCATCGCCGTGCGTATCGCTATGCCGCTCTACCAGACCCTGTTCACCATCCTGGTCGCCTATGCGCTGATGTTCCTGCCGCGCGCCCTGATTAGCCTCAGGGCGTCGATCGCACAGGCGCCGGTCGAGCTCGAACGCGCCGCCTCCAGCCTCGGCCGGTCGCCGCTCAAGGCGCTGTGGTCGACGACCATCCGCCTGTCGGCGCCGGGCGCCGCAGCCGGCATGGCGTTGGTCGCGCTGGGTATCATGAACGAATTGACCGCAACCCAGATGCTGGCGCCCAACGGCACCCGCACGCTGGCCATGGCGTTCTGGTCCTATAGCGGCGAGATCGACTATGCGTCGGCGGCGCCTTATGCCCTGATCATGGTGGCGATGTCGCTGCCTTTGACCTGGTTGCTCTACGTCCAGTCGAAGCGGATGGCCGGGCGATGAGCTTTCTCGAGCTGAGCGGCATCCACAAGCACTACGGGCCCGTGGCAGCACTTGCCGGCGTCGACCTCAGCGTGGCCAGCGGCAGCCGTACGGCAATCGTCGGGCCGTCCGGTTGCGGCAAGACCACCTTGCTGCGGCTGATCGCCGGCTTCGAGGCGCCGGACCAGGGCCGCATCGTGCTTGATGACGAGGTGCTGGCCGATGGCGACACGGCCGTGCCGGCGCATCGCCGCGGCATCGGGCTGGTGGCGCAGGACGGCGCTCTATTCCCGCATCTGAGCATCGCCGCCAATATCGGCTTCGGCATGGGGCGTCACGAGGAAAAGCGCAGTGAGCGCATCGCCGAGCTCGCCTATGTCGTCGGGCTGGACAAAGGTATCCTGAAGCGCCGTCCGCACGAACTCTCCGGTGGCCAGCAGCAGCGCGTCGCGCTCGCCCGCGCCATGGCCATGAAGCCGCGGCTGATGCTGCTCGACGAGCCGTTCTCGGCGCTCGACACCGGCCTGCGCGCCTCGATGCGCAAGGCCGTGGCCGAGCTCCTTGAAACCGCCGGCATCACCACCATCCTGGTCACCCACGACCAGGCCGAGGCGCTGTCATTCGCCAGCCAGGTCGCGGTGATGCGCGACGGCAAATTCTCGCAGGTCGGCACGCCGCGCGAGCTCTATTTCAAGCCGAAGGACAGGATGGTCGCCGAGTTCCTTGGCGACGCCATCGTCCTGCCGGCAAGGATCGCCGATGGCTTCGCCATCTCGCCGCTCGGCCGCATCGCTGTCGACAGCTCGGAGCGGCGCGACGTCGCCCGCATCATGCTGCGGCCGGAGCAGGTGTTGCTTAAGCGCACATCGCGTGAAGGCATGTCCGGCACGCCGGACATGCTGTTCGGCGAGGTGACAGAATCGGAGTTCGCCGGCTCGATGTGCACCATCGCGGTGCGTCTGTTGAACAGCCCCGATCCGCCCGACGCCGCCGCTATCGGCAATACGCCGTTGATCCTGCGCAAGCCGGGCATGGACGCGCCGGCGATCGGCGAGATCGTCCGGCTGACCGTGTCGGGCAAGGCGCATGTGTTTGCCTGAACGGTTTTGCGCAAGGCCGACTTCAATCGACCCGTTTGCCCGCCTGATCGAACCAATGCAGCTTTTCGGACCTGGCCACGACGCGCAATTGGTCGCCTGGCTTGGCGCTGGCGCGGCCTGAGACGCGCACGACGATGCGGTTGCCGGCTGCCACGCAATGGAGAAAGCTTTCGGCACCGACCGGTTCGACCGCTTCCACTGTTGCCGGCAGCGCGAGCGCGCCGGCCGGCGCCTCTGCCGCGAAGGTGATGTCGGCGTCCTCCGGACGAAAGCCTAGTGTCACTGCCTTGCCCTGTCGAGGCGCCAAGCCAATCACAGTACCGTCCGCCAATACCGAGCTTGGGGAGGCCCCTGTGAGCGCCAGCAGATTCATCGGCGGTGCGCCTATGAACGAAGCGACGAAGGTCGAGGCCGGTTTCTCGTACACATCAAGCGGCGCGCCGGTCTGCTCGACCAGGCCGGCGTTCATGACGACGAGGATGTCGGCCAGCGTCATCGCCTCAAGCTGGTCGTGCGTGACATAAACCGAGGTGACGCCAAGCGAGCGCTGCAGATTCTTGATCTCGATGCGCATCTGCCCGCGCAATTTCGCATCGAGGTTGGACAGCGGTTCGTCGAACAGGAAGACCTTCGGGTTGCGCACGATGGCGCGACCCATGGCGACGCGTTGGCGCTGACCGCCGGAAAGCTCGCGCGGGCGCCGGTCGAGCAGCGCCGAAAGCTCCAGCACCTTGGCAGTCGAGCGTACCCTGCTGTCGATCTCGTCATTCGGCGTGCCGCGGTTGCGCAGGCCATAGGCCATGTTGTCATAGACCTTCATATGTGGGTAGAGCGCGTAGTTCTGGAACACCATTGCGATGTCGCGCTCGGTCGGGCCAATGGCGTTGACCACCTTGCCGTCGATGGCGACTGTACCGGCAGAAATCGTCTCCAGCCCGGCGATCATCCTCAGCAGCGTAGACTTGCCGCAGCCGGAGGGGCCGACCAGCACGCAAAGCTCCTTGTCGGGAATGGCGATGGAAACGCCCTTCACGGCCTCGACGCCGCTGGGATAGATTTTCCTGACATCCTTCAGATCCACGGTCGCCATCGGCTTCTCACTTTTCGGATTCGACCAGACCGCGCACGAACCAGCGTTGCATCAGCACGACCACCAGGATCGGCGGCACGATGGCCAGCATTGCCGTGACCATCACCAGGTGCCATTGGGTGTCGGCATCGGCGAAGGAAACCATCTTTCTCAGCGCGATGACGATGGTATTCATGTCGTTGCTGTTGGTGACGAGCAGCGGCCAAAGATACTGCGTCCAGCCATAGATGAAGAGGATCACGAACAGCGCGGCGATGTTTGTCCGCGACAGCGGCACCAGAATATCGAAAAAGAAGCGCCATGGCCCGGCACCGTCGACACGCGCCGCCTCCACCAATTCGCCCGGTATGGTCATGAAGAACTGGCGAAACAGCAGCGTTGCGGTGGCTGAGGCGATCAGCGGGACGATCAGGCCGGCATAGGTGTCGATCATGCCGAGATCGACCATCACCTTGTAGGTCGGCAGGATGCGCACCTCGACTGGAAGCATCAAGGTGATGAAGATCAGCCAGAAGAAGGTCATGCGCAGCGGAAAGCGAAAGAACACGATCGCGTAGGCCGACAGGATCGAGATGAAGATCTTTCCCACCGCAACGCCGAGCGCCATGATCATGGTGTTGAGGAGCAGCCTGCCGACGCTGACCCCGCCGATACGACCGATGCCGCCGAACAGCGCCTCGCTGTAATTGTTCCATAGCTGGCCGCCGGGCAAGAGCGGCAGGGGCGGCCTGAGGATCGTTTGCAGCGTGTGCGTCGAGGCAACGAAGGTGTAGTAGATCGGAAAAGCCACGATCAATATGCCGAGGATGAGCACGGCATGGGCGATGAAGGTGCGGAGCGGGGACTGGCCGATCATCGCTGCCCTCAGCCGTAATGGACTTTGCGTTCCACATAGCGGAACTGGATCGCTGTGAGCGCAATGACGATGGCCATCAGGATGACCGACTGCGCCGCCGAATCGCCCAGGATCAGATTGACGAAGCCGTCATTGTAGACCTTGTAGACCAGCGTCTCGGTCGTCTTGCCCGGCCCGCCGCCGGTGACGGCATGAACGATGCCGAACGTGTCGAACAGGGCATAGACGGTGTTGACGACCAGCAGGAAAAAGCTTGTCGGCGCAAGCAGCGGGAAGACGATGGTCCAGAAGCGCTTGGTTTCGCCGGCGCCGTCCATGGCCGCCGCTTCGATCAGCGTTTTCGGCACCGCCTGCAGGCCGGCGACGAAGAACAGGAAGTTGTAGCTGATCTGCTTCCAGGCAGCAGCCGACACCAGCAGGATCATGGCGTGGGTGCCGTTGAGCAGCGGGTCCCATACGATGCCGAGGCTTCTCAGCAAATAGGCCAACGAGCCGATCGAGGGATTGAACAGGAAAAGCCAAAGCATGCCGGCAATCGCCGGCGCCACGGCGTAAGGCCATATCAACAGTGTGCGGTAGAGGCCTTTGCCGCGCACGGCCTTCTCGGCCATGACCGCGAGCAGCAGGGCCACAACCATGGCAACGATCGCGGTCGCAAGAGAGAACACTACGGTGACCTTGATCGAGTTGAGGTAGGCCGGATCGGCCAGCACCTTCCGGAAATTGGCAAACCAGACGAACCTGCTCTTCAGCCCGAACGGGTCTTGCCTGAGCATCGACTGGTAAAGCGCCTGACCGGCCGGCCAGTAGAAGAAAACCAGGGTGATGGCGAGCTGTGGCGCCACCAGCAGGTAGGGCAGGATCTTGTTGGGAAATACGACGCGTGGAGACAGGCTGATTTCCCTCGCTATCCAGGTGTCGCCCACGCGAGCCCGCGTGGGCGATATTCCAACCGACTAACCGAGATAATCCCGTCAGTTCTCCAGCGCTTCCTTGATCGCGACGTTGCCGCGCGCAACCGCATTGTCGAGTGCCTGCTGGGCGGTTTGCTGGCCGGCCAGCATCTTCTCCAGCTCCTCGTTCTGGATATCGCGCACCTGCGGCAGATTCGGCAGGCGCACGCCCTTCGAGTTGTCGGTCGGCGCCTTGCCCGTCATCTGCAGGATGGGTGTCTCGCGGCCGGGGTTTTTGTCATAGAAGCCTGATTTCTTCGTCGCCTCATACGCGGCGAGCGTCACAGGCAGGTATCCCGACTTCTGGTGCAGATATTCCTGCACATCGGTCTTGGACAGATAGGCAAAGAAGGCGGCGACACCCTTGTATTCCTCGTCCGACTTGTTGCCGAACACCCACAGGCTGGCACCACCCGGCGTCGTGTTCTGTGGTGCGCCCTTGGCGTCGGTATCATACGGAAGCTGGCCGATGCCATAGTTCATGCCGGACTTGACGATATCGCCGAGGCCGCCCGACGATTCGGTGAAGATGCCGCATTCGCCGGCGAGGAATATCTGCTTGGCTTCGGAGGTGCGTCCGCCATATTTGAACGTGCCGTCCTTGGCCAGGCCAGCGAGCGCCTGGAAGTGGTTGACGAAAATCGGCGCATTGATCTTGAGTTCGACATCACCTCCAGCCAGGCCATTCTGCTGGGTGGCCCAAGGCACGTCATTCCACGCCGCGAAATTCTCCAGGTGGATCCAGGTCAGCCAGGTCGAGGTATAGCCGCAAGGGGCGGCGCCGCTCGTCTTGATCTTCTTGGCAGCTTCCCACACCTCGTTCCACGTCTTGGGCGGATTGTTCACGTCGAGGCCTGCCTTCTGGAAGATGTCCTTGTTGTAATAGAGGATCGGCGAGGAAGAGTTGTAGGGGAACGATAGCATGGTGCCGTCCGGCTTCGAATAATAGCCGACGATGCCGGGCAGATACTGGCTCTTGTCGAAAGTCATCCCGGCGCCGGTCATCACATCGGCCACCGGCTTTATCGCACCCTCGGCCGCCATCATCACGCCGGTGCCGACGTCGAACACCTGGAGGATATCGGGCGCTTGCCCGGCACGAAAGGCAGCGATGCCGGCATTCAGCGTCTCCGGATAGGTGCCCTTGAACACCGGAACGAGCTCATAGTCGCTCTGGCTGGCGTTGAAATCCTTGGAGATCTTGGCGACGACCTCGGCGTTGGCGCCGGTCATGGCGTGCCACCAGCTGATCTGCGTGACGGCGAAGGCGGAGGTGGTGGAAAGCAGGGTCACGGTGGCGGCGATACCGGCCGCAAAGCCGAAGAACTTCATGTTTCATCTCCCGTTTGTCATTGGCGAAAGGGGCACTTCCGCAAAGCCAATATGTGGCGCTGATGACAATCGGACAACGGTTTTATTGCGGATCAATGAACATCATTCCTTCCTAAAGTGCACTCGCTACTGAAACCGGGCGCCAGAAATCACATCACCGTCTTTTTGGGCGCAGCGGCGTCGGTTTTCCCCCGAAAAGACCCGCCGCATGGCCCACGGGTTAACCATTCGTTAAAATCTCCAAGAGCTAATCAGTCACACCTCCCCTGTTAATTTTGGCAGACCGAGTGAACCAGGATGCTGACGGTCTATAATTGTATTGTAAGTCAGCACGATCCGAGACTGGTTGCGCTTGCCGCACTCATCTGTGGAATTTCTTGCTTCTCGGCGGTTAATCTCCTTAAGCATGTCGGCCGATCGACCGAGCGAAACCGGCTTGTCTGGCTGATGATCGCCGCGGCCTCGACCGGGTTCGGCATATGGGCGACGCATTTCATCGCCATGACCGCGTTTACGCCGGGAATACCGAATGCATACAATCCGGGATTGTCCGCCTTTTCGCTTGCCGCCGCCATTATCATGACCGCGCTTGGGATGTGGGTCGCCACCTTGCGCCGCGGCATCGACCATTTCCTCGTCGGTGGCGCCATTCTGGGCGGCGCCATCGCGACGATGCACTACATCGGCATGGCAGCTTTCGAGGTCGAAGGCCGGGTCGCATGGAACCTGCTCCTTGTCGCGATATCGCTTCTGGCCGGCGTGACCCTCGCGGCACTGGCGCTCCTTGTCGTCTTGCGCCGTCCGTCAGCGCTCGCGACTTTCGGCGGCGCCGCGCTTTTGACGCTGGCGATTTGCAGCTTGCATTTCATCGCGATGGCTGCGGTGTCGATCATTCCGGATTCCTCGATTGAAATATCCGAACATTCCATCGAGCCCATTTCCCAGGCCTTTGCCGCAGCGGTCGCCAGCCTGATAATCCTTGTGCTATCGGGTGCCGCGCTGTGGATCGACCTGCGCTTTCGCCGCCAGAAGCTCGAGGCCGATCGCATGCACGATCTCGCCAATGCGGCGGTGGAAGGTCTGATCGTTTGCGATGGCACCCGCATTGTCAGCGCCAATGACAGTATGGCGAAGCTGACCGGAACAGCGACAGCCACCCTGAACACGATGCAATTCGGCGAGCTTTTCGACGGACAGAGCGCAGCCGATATGTCCGGCTTCGGCGAACAGGCGCAGGAAGCGAAGGTAAGGGGCAGCGACGGGGCGAGAATTCCTGTCGAGCTGATCGCCAGGAAAATCACCTACTGCGGCAGGCCTCATACGGTGCTTGCCGTTCGCGACATCCGTGAGCGCAAGAAGGCAGAACAAGAGATCCTCCGCCTCGCGCATTTCGATCCGCTTACCGGGCTTGCCAATCGGCGGAGCTTTTCTTCCCGGCTGGAAGCAGAATTCGCCTCAATGGATCGTGGCGGCAAGGATGGACATCTGGCGCTCCTGCTGCTTGACCTCGACCGGTTCAAGCAAGTCAACGACCTCTATGGCCACGGGGCCGGCGATGCTATGCTGCAGAAGCTGGCGCACTGCATTTCCGGCATCCCGCGCCACGGACAGATGCTCGCGCGTCTCGGCGGCGATGAATTTGCCATCATAGCTCCGAACCTCCCCGACCCCCTGGCCGCAGGCCGGATAGCCGAGGACTTGCTGGCGGCGATCCGGGAGGAAAACAGGGTTTCGGTCGGCTCCGGCCTCGTCTCGGCCAGCATCGGCATCGCCTTCTTTCCGCTGGATGCCGAAGACCAGGCCGGCCTGATCAGCCATGCCGACACGGCACTCCATCGCGCCAAAACCGAAGGCAGGGACACTTATCGGTTTTTCGAGATAGCCATGGGCACCGCGGCCCGCGACAAGCGCGTGATGGAGCATGAATTGCGCCAGGCGATCGCCCGCAAGGAGTTCCACCTCGTCTATCAGCCGCAGAAGGAGATCCGCGGCGGCAGGATGATCGGCTTCGAAGCCCTGGTCCGTTGGCAGCACCCTGAGCGGGGTGACATTTCTCCGGCCGTTTTCATCCCCGTGGCCGAGGACAGTGGCGCTATCGCGCAGATCGGCGACTGGGTGCTGACGACGGCTTGTAACGATGCTGTTCGCTGGACAAACCCGCTGATGGTCGCCGTCAACGTCTCCGCCGTGCAACTTCACAATCCGAATTTCAGCCGCAAGGTGCACGACGCATTGACGAGATCCGGCCTGGCCCCCGGCAGGCTCGAACTGGAGATCACCGAAACGGCCCTGGTGAAGGACATGCCGCGCGCGCTGGCAACCTTGAGGCAGGTCAAGGCGCTTGGCGTGCATGTGGCGATGGACGATTTTGGCACCGGCTATTCTTCGCTGTCCAACCTCAGCGCCTTTCCCTTCGACAAGATCAAGATCGACGGGTCGTTCATCAAATCGGTCGACAAGAACGCCCAGTTCGCGGCGATCGTTCGCGCCGTGCTGGGGCTTGGACGCGGTCTCGGCCTACCGGTTCTGGCAGAAGGCATCGAGACGCCGGGTGAATTGCAGTTCCTAGACGCCGAGGCTTGCGAGATCGGGCAAGGCTACTACCTCGGCAAACCGGCTCCGATCGAGACATTCGGGGAACTGACGGGCGTGGCCGCTCCGGCAATCCGCACCGCCAGCCGACGCGGCGCAAGCATTGCCGTGCTCAAGCCGCGCCTGCGCACGGTCTGAGCCTATCCCGGCTGAAGCGCCGCCTCGACCAGACGCTTGGCATCCGGCCCCGACCATTCGGCCGGGCCATTCATATGGGCGATCAGGCAGCCTTGCCCATCGATCAGCATGGTGACCGGCAGACCGAGCGCCAGGCCGCGCGTCTTGACGTCGTTGAACAGCGCCATCGTGGCATCGCGATAGTAGCCGAGCGACTTGACGCCGGTGTCCTCCAGGAACTTCTTCGGTTTGGCATCGTCGCCGGCATCGACGTTGACGGCAACAACCTGAAACGCATCGCTGCCCATCTCCTTCTGCAGCGCATCGAGCGCGGGCATTTCGGCGCGGCAAGGTGCGCACCATGTCGCCCACAGATTGAGCAGCACCGTCTTGCCGGCATGATCGGCGATCGTCGTCGGCTTGCCGTCGGGGCCGTTGAAGGCAAGGCTTTTCAGCGATTGCGGCGGATCCGCCGGCAAAAGCGCGGCAACCTGGCCGGTGGCAGCGGCGGCGATCTTCTTGGCACGGTCGGTCTTGGCGGCGCAGGCGACGTCGTCCTTGCCGCCGCCGGCGGCCACTTGCGCGGGCGCCTTGTTGCCAGAACTGCTTTCCCTGACATATACCGCGACCGCGCCGGCCAGCACGCCCGCAACCAAAGCGGCGAGGATGAGACGCAAAGCCGGGAAAAATCTATTGCCGTCTGCCATTTTTCAAAAACTGCTCCGGAGCACGGGTTATAGCGATGAACGACAAGAAGGCCAGCAACCAGATGTGGGGCGGACGTTTTGCCTCGGGTCCGGCCGCAATCATGGAAACGATCAACGCATCGATCTCGTTCGACCGCAAACTCTATGCGCAAGATATTCGCGGCTCGATCGCCCATAGCCAGATGCTGGCGCAAACGGGCATTATTTCGGCGGCCGACCAAAAAAAAATCGCTCACGGGCTGAACACGATCCTGGCAGAGATCGAGGCTGGTACATTTGAGTTTTCGACCAGGCTGGAAGACATCCACATGAATGTCGAGGCCCGTCTGGCCGAGCTGATCGGCCCCGCCGCTGGCCGCCTGCATACCGCCCGCTCGCGCAACGACCAGGTGGCGGTCGACCTCAGGCTGTGGGTCAAGGACGAGTGCTTTCGCGTCACCGAGGCGCTGAAGGGCCTGATCACGGCGTTCCTGGATCGGGCCGAGGAGCATGCGGCAACGGTGATGCCGGGCTTCACCCACATGCAGGCGGCGCAGCCGGTGACCTTCGGCCACCACTGCATGGCTTATGTCGAGATGTTTGCACGCGACCTGTCGCGCGTCCGCGATGCGATTGAGCGGATGGATGAAAGCCCGCTCGGCGCCGCCGCCCTCGCCGGCACCAGCTTTCCCATCGACCGGCACCAGACGGCGAAGGCGCTTGGCTTCCGCGAGCCGATGCGCAATTCGCTCGACAGTGTTTCGGACCGCGATTTCGCGCTCGAGTTCCTGGGCTTGGCGGCGATCTGCGCGACGCATCTGTCGCGGCTGGCCGAAGAGATCATCATCTGGTCGACGCCGCAATTCGGCTTCGTCAGGCTATCGGATAGTTTCTCGACGGGTTCGTCGATCATGCCGCAGAAGAAGAACCCGGACGCTGCCGAACTGGTGCGCGGCAAGACCGGCCGCGTCACCGGCCATCTCGTCGGCCTGCTGACGGTGATGAAGGGCATGCCGCTGACCTATGGCAAGGACATGCAGGAAGACAAGGAATCCGTCTTCGACGCGGCCGAGACGCTCGACCTGATGCTGGCGGCGATGACCGGCATGGTGCGCGATATGACGGTGAACACTGCCGCGATGAAGAATGCGGCCGGCGCCGGCTATTCGACTGCGACCGACCTCGCCGACTGGCTGGTGCGCACGCTCGGCCTGCCGTTCCGCGAGGCGCACCATATCACTGGTCGGGCGGTGGCGCTGGCCGAGGAGAAGAAGGTCGGGCTCGACAGGCTTTCGCTGGAGGATCTGCAGTCCATTCACCCCGGTATCGGCGCCGACGTGTTTTCGGTTCTTGCCGTGCAGAATTCTGTAAAGAGCCGCACGAGCTTCGGCGGCACCGCGCCGTCCGAGGTGCGCAAGCAGATCCGCTACTGGAAAAAGCGGCTCGCCAAGGCGTAAGACGCGGGGTGCAATGGCCGCAAAACTCGGCTAGAAGCGGCTGCGGGCAACAGTTTCGGACGGATGGCACGATGACCGGAAGCAGGATTTTGGTGACGCTGACGCTGCTGGCGGCAATGGCCACCGTTGCGGCCTGCGGCAGGAAGGCTGCGCTCGACACGCCGTACGCGGCAGCCGTGCAGGCCCGCAAGGACGCCGAGAAGGTCAAGCAACCCTTGCCGCCGGAGCCGGAAAAACCTGTCGAGGACAAGAAATTCATCCTCGACCCGCTGCTCTGATTTCGGACCAATCTCGTGAACCATTTCGACTACCGCGACGGCGCGCTGCATGCCGAGGACGTGGCGATATCAGACATCGCCGCCAGCGTCGGCACGCCGTTCTACTGTTATTCGACGGCGACGCTGACCAGGCATTTTCGCGTCTTCACCGAGGCCTTTGCCGGGCTCGATGCTCTCGTCTGCTATGCCATGAAGGCGAATTCCAACCAGGCCGTGCTTAGGGTGCTGGCAAGGCTCGGCGCCGGCGCCGACGTGGTCTCGGAGGGCGAATTGCGCCGCGCTTTGGCGGCCGGCATCCCGGCAAGCAAGATCCTGTTTTCGGGCGTCGGCAAGACCGCGCACGAAATGGATTCTGCGCTCTCGGCCGGCATTCTCTGTTTCAACGTCGAATCCGAACCGGAGCTGGAGCTGCTGTCGGCCCGCGCCACCGCGCTGGGCAAGATCGCGCCGATCTCGCTGCGCATCAACCCGGATGTCGACGCCAGGACGCACAAGAAGATTTCGACTGGGAAGGCCGAGAACAAGTTCGGCATTCCGTGGCAGCATGCGCGGAAGGTCTATGCGCGCGCGGCTGAGCTGACGGGCATCAAGGTCACCGGCATAGACACCCATATCGGCAGCCAGATCACCGAATTGCAGCCCTTCGACGACGCCTTTGCGCTGCTGGTGGAGCTGGTCGGCGCCTTGCGCTCCGACGGTCATGCCATCGAGCACATCGATGTCGGCGGCGGCCTTGGCATTCCCTACCGCGTCGACAACAACCCGCCGCCTTTGCCCGATGCCTATGCCCGGATCGTCAGGAAACATGTTGCCAAACTTGGGCTGAAGGTAATGTTCGAGCCAGGCCGGCTGATCGTCGGGAATGCCGGCATCCTGGTGTCGGAAGTAATCTTCGTGAAGGAGGGCGACGCCAAGAACTTCCTCGTCGTCGACGCCGCGATGAACGACCTGATCCGGCCGACGCTTTACGACGCTTTTCACGACATCAAGCCGGTGGCGCAGCAGCCGGCCGCTGCACCACGCATGAAGGTCGACGTCGTCGGCCCGGTTTGCGAGACCGGCGACTATCTCGGGCTCGACCGTGACCTGCCCCGGCTGAAATCCGGCGACCTGATCGCTGTCTCCACCGCCGGCGCCTATGGCGCCGTTCAGGCCGGCACCTACAATACCAGGCTGCTGGTACCGGAAGTGCTGGTCGACGGCGACCGCTTCCACGTTGTGCGTCCGCGCCAGACCTATGACGAGCTGATCGGACTGGACTCGGTGCCGGACTGGTTGGAGTAGAACTCTGCAGCTACAGCCGGTGCTGAATGAGCGCCCTGATTTCGGCGATTCTGTCCTCATTCCGGCGATAGAATATCCACTGCTTGATGCGCTTGCTGCGCAAAAGCCCTGCCTGGGTGAGCACGCGCATATGCTCGCTGAGCGTAGCCTGGGTGATCCCCAGCCTCTCCGCCATCAGCAGCGCGCAGACGCCGTCCTCGACCAGATCGCCGTCCGTCTGCGGCGGAAAATGCGCCCGCGGGTCCTTGAGCCAATCGAGGATCTGGAGCCTGCGCTCGTTGGCAATCGCTTTGAAAACGTCGACCTCTTGCATTTAGGCACTTTGCCAAGTTACTAAGTAATGTCAACTCTGGGAGTGAAAGCATGCTGCACGGCCACACGATCACACGCGAGCGCATTGCGGCGATAGAACCCCGCATCCGGCCCTTCGTGCGCCACACGCCGGTGCTGCGCGTCGACATGGCCGATTTCGGCCGCCCGCCCCTGCCTGTCGACCTGAAGCTTGAGTGCTTGCAGCATTCCGGCTCGTTCAAGGCACGTGGTGCGTTCACCAATCTCCTCGAACGGCCGGTTCCTGCGGCCGGCGTCGTCGCCGCGTCGGGCGGCAACCACGGTGCCGCCGTCGCCTATGCCGCCATGCGGCTCGGCCACAAGGCGACCATCTTTGTTCCCGAAGTGAGCCCGCAGGCCAAGCTGGACCGCATCCGCGGCTACGGCGCCGAGTTGATCGTCGGCGGCGCCCGTTATGCCGAGGCGCTGGCCGCCAGCGAGAGCTTCGCCGAAAGATCCGGCGCGCTGCAGATCCACGCCTTCAACCAGGAGGAGACGCTGGTCGGGCAAGGCACGCTCGGCCTCGAGATCGAGGCCGACCTGCCGAAGCTCGACACCCTGCTGGTCGCCGTCGGCGGCGGCGGGCTGGTCGGCGGCATCGCTGCCTGGTTTTCCGGCCGCATCAGGATAATCGCGGTCGAGCCGGAGGGTGCGCCGACGCTTCATCGCGCCTTCGAGGCGGGCCGACCCGTCGACGCGCCGGCTGAGGGCATCGCCGCCGATTCGCTCGCGCCAAAGCGTGTCGGCGAAATGATGTTTCCTATCGCCGAGGCATTCGTCGAGCGCTCGATCCTGGTCGGCGACGACGACATTATCGCCGCCCAGGCGGCGCTGTGGGACCGCGTGCGAATCATCTCCGAGCCGGGCGGTGCGGCCGCCTTCGCGGCGCTCCTGTCCGGCCGCTACGCACCGGCTGCAGGCGAGCGCGTTGCCGTACTGGTCTGCGGCGCAAACGCCAATCCGGCGAAATTCTGACAATATCCGGGGCATTATTGTTCACGTTTTGGGGAACCGCCTCGCCTTCGCCGTGTTTGTTGGTATCCTTAGGGCGATGTGCATCCGCTTGGACGCACGGAGTACGCGCTAAGATTTTAGGTCTTCGCATCGTGCTTCCCGAAAATCGACTTTTCGGGCCCATGCGATAGATTCGTGAGGCCTGGGCTATCCCGCCCGGCCAGGAAGGGCCGATGACACAACGACCCATTTTCACCAGCGATCGCAGTCTGGCCAGGCGCCTTGCCTTGAGCCGGCTGGGGACGCAGGTCTCGATAATCGTCGAACGCGGCTGGCCATTGCTGCTGCCACTGATCATCGTCGCCAGCCTGTTCCTCAGCATTTCGTGGCTCGGCCTGTTCCCATTTTTGCCCGATCTGGCGCGGATCGGTCTTATCACGGCATTCGGCGTCGCAGCGCTTGCCGCACTCTATCCACTGCGTTTCTTCCGCACGCCATCCAGTGCCGAGGTCGACCGCCGCATCGAGGCGGCCAACCGATTGCTGCACAGCCCGGTGCAGGTCCAGACCGATCGCCCGAGCGGCAAGGAAAGCATTTTTTCGCAAGCCCTGTGGCGCGAGCATCAGCGGCGCATGGCGGACCGGCTGGGCGAGCTTGGCGGCGACGTGCCGCGCACACGCGTGCCGGAACGCGACCCGTGGGCGCTGCGCGCCGTTGCCGCGCTTTTGTTGGTCACTGCCTTTGCCTTCTCCTTTGGGCCATCGGGCGGCAGGCTGAGCGACGGTTTTGTTGCCCGTGCCGCCCGCGACGTCGTGCCGCCGCGCATTGATGCCTGGGTGACGCCGCCGGCCTATACCGGCAGGCCGCCGGTATTCCTGAACGCCCCGGTCCTGGCCAACAACGCCACTCAAGCGCCGCCGACCTTCACGGTTCCGGAGGGCAGCGATGTGTCGCTGCGCGTCACCGGCGGTTCGGGCGAGGAAACGCTGAGCTACGCCGACACCGGCGGCAACACCCGCGCCATCGATCCGACCGGGCCGCAAGCCGCCAAGACTGAGGCAAGTCCGGCACCGCCTTCCACCGTGCGCCAGTTCAGCGGCAAGTTAACGGCCGACGGCACGCTGACGCTGCAGTCCAGCGACGGCGAGCTCGGCCGCTGGGCCTTCGCCATAATTCCCGACAAGCCGCCGCAGATCCGCTTTGTCGGCGAGCCGAAGCGCGCCGTCAACGGCGCCTTCGAACTCAACTACCAGATCGACGACGACTATGGCGCGGCCTCCGCCAAGGCGGTTTTCGCATTGGCCGATCCGCAAGTGCCCAACGCGCATCCGCTCTATGGCCCGCCGGAAATGCCGCTGACGTTGCCGCGCCGCGGCGGCAAGGCCAATGCCGCTAAGACGACGAAGGATCTGACCGACCATGTCTGGGCCGGTGGCAACGTCAAGCTGTCGCTTGTCGTCACCGACGGTGCCGGACACACGGCGACCAGCGAAACCAAGACGCTGGTGATGCCGGAGCGGCCATTCTCCAACCCGTTGGCGCGGGCTGTGGTCGAGCAGCGCCGCATGCTGGCGCTCGACGCCTATGCCAAGGACCGCGTGCTCGACCTGATGGATGCGATCACGCTCAGGCCCGAAGACACGTTCGACAACATGACGCACTATCTCGCCATCATGAGCGCCCGCACCCGGCTGAAGATGGCCGACAGCGACGACCAGTTGCGCGACGAGGTCGCTTACCTCTGGGAGATCGCGCTCGGTATCGAGGAAGGCAATCTTTCGGCGGCCGAGAAGCGGCTGCGTCAGGCGCAGCAGGCGCTGCAGGACGCGATCAAGAACGGCGCCAGCGACCAAGAGATCGAGAAGGCGATGAAGGAACTGCGCGAGGCGATGAATCAGTTCCTGCAGGAATTCGCGGCGCGGGCGCAGCAGAATCCGAATGCGCCACAGATGCAGCAGAACGGCCAGGAACTGCGCCAGAGCGACATCGACCGCATGATGGACCAGATCGAGAACCTGGCGAAATCCGGCAATCGCGACCAGGCGCAGCAATTGCTGTCGGAGCTGCAGGACATGATGAACAATCTGCAGGCAGGCCGCCAGCAACAGGGCGGTCAGCAGGACAGCGAGATGCGCCAGCAGATGGACAAGCTGGGCGAAATCATGCGGCGCCAGCAGGAGATGATGAACGACACTTTCCGCATGGACCAGATGCAGCGCGGCCAGCAACAGCGCGGGCAGAACCGCGACGAGCAGCTCGGCGAGAACAGTGAGCCAGGCCCGATGGGCGAAGAGGGCAAGCCCGGCCCAGGTGACGACCGCGATCCGCTCGGCCGGCCGAACCCGATGACGCCGCAGGAATTTGCTGACGCGCTGAAGCAATTGCAGGAAGGCCAGGGCAAGCTGCAGAGCGAGCTCGATCAATTGAGGAAGAGCCTCGAAGGCATGGGCCTCGACCCCAATGAGGGGTTTGGCGAGGCCGGCAAATCCATGGGCAATGCCGAACAGGCGCTCGGCGAGGGCGAAGGCGACCAGGCCGTCGGTCACCAGGGCCGCGCATTGGAAGCCTTGCGCAGGGGCGCCAAGGACATGATGAAGCAACTGCAGGCGATGCAAGGCGACCAAGGCGGCAACGGCCAGGGCGGACGCCAGCAGAATGCCGACCGTGACCCGCTCGGGCGGCCCCGCACCAGCGAGGGTCCCGATGACGGAAGTTCGGTGAGAGTGCCTGACGAGATCGATGTGCAGCGTGCCCGCCAGATCCTCGAAGCGATCCGCAAGCGGCTCGGCAACGCACTCAGCCCCGATATCGAGCGCAGCTATCTGGAGCGGTTGCTGGAGCTGAAGTAAGGCTGCCCCCAATATTCGGAAGATCGCCGTGCGGTCCGTGGAGGCCGCCACCGCCGGACTGAGCGGCACGTTTTAACGGTTGGTGAACGCCTCGCGGATCGCCTCTTCCATGCCGTCGATGGCCTCGCCGGAAGCGTTCGGATTGCGCCGCAGCACCACGTTCGAGGAATCGATGTCGCCGAACCCGTCGGCGGCCGTAAGCTCGCGGCAGCCGGCCGGGATGTTGCTGCGCGAGATCGGCGCAATCGCCAACCCGGAGGTGACGGCGAGCCTCAGGCCGCCATTGGTATCGCTGGTATAGGCGACACGATAGGCGAGACCGCGCTGTTCCAGCGACTTTATGGCGAAATCCTTGCACCAACCGGCACGGTTGTAGAGCGCGATCGGCACCGGCCGCTCCTCATGCATGTGATGCAGCTCCGACGTCACCCATACGGTCGGGTCATGCATCAGCACCTCACCGCCTGACAGATCCTGCCATTCGAACACCACCGCCAGATCGAGCTCGCCGGCGGCGAGCGCCGCGATCTGCGCACCGGAATGCGCGTAGCGGACGGTGATGTCGACCTGAGGATGGCGCTTGGCAAAGGCGCCGAGTGCCCGCGACAAGATCGCGTGGCCATATTCCTCCGGGATTCCGATGCGCACCGGCCCGCCAAGCGGCGCCGCGACCATCGATGCCGCCGTCTCGTCGAGCAGTGAAACGATGCGCCTGGCGTTGGCGATGAGTTCGCCGCCGCGCTGCGTCAACACTACACCGCGCGATCCGCGCTCGAACAGGCTGTCGCCGATCATGCCTTCGAGCCTCTTCATCTGCATCGAGACCGCCGACTGGGTGCGGCCGGCCCGCTCCGCCGCTTTGGTGAAATTGCCGGTGTCGGCGACCGCCACGAAGGTGCGCAACAGGTCGCTGTCGAGATTGGGTCGCATGTGCCCGTCATAAGAAAATCTGATTGCTGGCATCATTCCAATTCGTTTGCAACATGTCAAACGGCGGACGATAGTCGCCTTACCCATTGGATATGCGGCCGCGAAATCGGCTGCGGACCAATCAAAAGTCCTCACTCGTACCCGCTGCCCGAAACGGTGGCGGGTTCTTTTTACCTGGATGCAGGCCTGCTTTCGGCCGCGCACGCGGGAGACAGGAGCGCCTATGCAGAATCGGCTTGTGCTCGGCATCCTCAGCCTCTGTCTCGGCGTGCTGGTCTTTTCGCTGCAGGACCCGCTGGTCAAGGCGGTGTCGAGCCACTATCCGGTCACCGAGGTGATGGCGATCCGCTCGATCGTCGCCCTGCCGATCCTGGTTTTCCTCGTCCACGCCGATGTCGGATTGCAGGCGATCCTGTCGAAGCGGTTCGGCATGCTGACGATACGCGCCTTCATCCAGTTCACCTCCTACACGGCCTACTATCTGGCAATCGCCGCCCTGCCGCTGGCTGACGCGGTGGCGCTCTATTTCATGGCGCCGCTGTTCATCATGGCGCTGGCCGGCCCCTATCTCGGCGAACGCGTGTCCTGGCAGGCGCTCGCCACCGTCCTGGTCGGCATGCTCGGCGTGCTGGTGATGGTGCGCCCGGGCGCCGGCTTGTTCGACTGGGCAGCGCTGCTGTCGCTAGGTTCGGCTCTGCTCTACGGTTTCTCGCAGCTGATGGCACGCAAGATCGGCGACACCGAATCCTCGACTGTCATGGCGTTCTATCAGAACGGCGCCTATCTGGTCGGCGCCGCCTTGGTGGCGGCATTGTTTTGGCTGGCAGGCATTGACCACGCCGTGCATCCGAGCCTCGAATTCCTCGTCCGGCCATGGGTCTGGCCGGCGACGCCGGACCTCCTCAAGATGGGGGCATGCGGCTTCGTTGCCTCGGCCGGCATGATCCTGTTGTCGCAGGCCTACCGGCTGGCGCCCGCCAACAGCGTCGCCACCTTCGAATACACCGGTATCATCTGGTCGCCGCTATGGGGTTTTCTGTTCTTTGCCGAGGTGCCGCGACCAGCGACGGCGGCCGGCGCAGCCCTCATCATCGGCGCCGGGCTTTTTGCGCTCAATGCCGGCCGGCACCGGAGCGGCGTGCCAGCCAATACGGCGACCTGCGACCCTGCCTGAAGGCGGTCGGCCTTGGACTTAGGCGAAGCAGGCGAGCGCCTGTTCGACGCGGGCGCGGATTTCAGCCAGCGTGAACGGCTTTTGCACGACGTCGAGAATAATGCCGTCCAATTCGTCGGCGCGCTCGCGCTGGTCGGCATAGCCGGTCATCAGCATGATCTTCATCGCCGGGAACAGCGCCGCTGCCGCCTTGGCCATCTCGATGCCGTCCATCTCCGGCATGCGGATGTCGGACAGCACAAGGTCATAGCTCCCTTGCGCCGCCCGGATCAGAGAAAGGCCGTGTGCGCCGTCCGCGGCGACAGTGACATTATGCCCGGCGCGCTCGAGCGCGCGAGCGGCGAGAGTGCGGACGGATTCATCGTCCTCGACGATCAGGAGATTTGCCATGGGCAGGATATTTGGCGAGGAAAAGTTGATGTTTCCTGAAAGCCAGGAAGGCCATGAGGCCTTTTCAAAATTCGCTCCGCCGAGTCATATGACGTGGTTTTCGAGACCCGGAGCGGACGTTCGAGTCCGTGAGCACCGGAAGCGCAGAAAACCGCGTCAGATGACCGCCGGAGTAGAATTTTCAAAAGGCCTCAGGCGTCGCCCTTGACGATGCCGACGAACGGCAATTCGCGAAACGCGTGGGCGACGTCCATGCCATAACCGACGACGAAATAATCGGGGCAGTCAAAGCCGACATAGTCGGCGTTGAGCGTGGTCTGGCGGCGCATGCGCTTGTCGAGCAGCACGGCGATGGCACAGCTCCTTGCGCCGCGCGACAGCATGAGGTCGCGGGTGAAACTCAGCGTCTTGCCGGATTCCAGAATGTCATCGATCAAAAGCACATCGCGACCGGCGACCTCGTTGTCGATGTCGCGCAGCACCCTCACCTCACCGCTGGTCGTGCCGGCGCCATAGCTGGAGATGAAGATGAACTCGACCTCCGGCGACAGGCCGACATCGTGCATGGCACGGATAAGATCGGCGGCGAAGATGAACGATCCCTTCAGCACCGAGATTACCAGAAGGTCGTGGTAGTCGTGCCCGGCGATCTCCTTGGCAAGTTCCAGGTTCCGCCGCGCGATGGCGGACGCCGAAAACAGGACTTCGATTTCCTTGCCGCGCACAACTGGCATTGGCTGCCCTTCCAGAATGATCGCCTTTGTAGGCGAAGCCGACCGAAACGGTCTTCAACCCGTTTCTAGGCATGTCGTGCCGTCTGGCAAGGCCAAATCTTTCGCAGGGCACCCGCGAACGGTCGGATGTCCCACCGTCGCGAATCGTTTATCTGGTGACCTGTTGATTTTCTGGCGCCGCTCTAACGAACCAGCGCATGGCCGCCCGAAATCCAGAAGGCGGCAAAGACGGCACCGACGCCGACAATCCAGAAGATCGGCCCACCATGCACCCACAACGGCCGTTCGACGGCGGTTTCGGGCTTGCGCAACATGTCCATGCCTTCGATCGAAGGCATGGAAATCATGCGCGCAGGCGGCGGCGCAAAGTCTTGACGTGTAAAATGGCGGGGCAGCACCTCATAGTCGGCATCGATGACCTCGGCGGTCACGTCGCGCATGATGCGTTCCGGCTCGGCGGCCGGATCGGTCATGATTTCGCCGGAAACCGGGCGCGCGGTTCGATCCTCAGCCATCATGGCCCAACACTACCGCACCTGTTCGCTGTTCGTTTCTTTTGGGTAAACGGAAATGGTTAACGCTTCCCCACCGGAACCCCTGTGACTCGCTCGAAAAGCCCCCAAATTAACCGTCGGTTAACCATGCCGGCCGATGGTCTTTCCACAGAAAGGGCTGGCATCTTGCCGCCGAGAATTTCAGGTCGTCGAAAGTGATCCGCTTCGAAAATGTCGGCCTCCGCTATGGCATGGGTCCGGAGATTCTCCGCGACATCTCCTTGCACATTCCGGAGCGCTCGTTTCAGTTCCTGAGCGGACCTTCAGGCGCCGGCAAGACGACGTTGCTGCGGCTTTTGTTCATGTCGCTGAAGCCGACGCGCGGCCTGATCACCATTTTCGGCAAGGACCGCTCGCGCATCTCGCGCACCGAATTGCCGCATCTGAGACGTCGCATCGGCGTGGTGTTCCAGGATTTTCGCCTGCTCGACCATATGACCACCTACGAGAACGTGGCATTGCCGCTGCGCGTGCGCGGCCGCGAGGAGGCGACCTATCGCACCGACGTCACCGAGCTGCTGAAATGGGTCGGCCTCGGCGAGCGCATGCATGTGCTGCCACCGGTGCTGTCTGGCGGCGAGAAGCAGCGCGCCGCCATTGCCCGGGCGTTGATCGAGCAGCCCGAGATCCTGCTCGCCGACGAGCCGACCGGCAATGTCGACCCGCCGCTGGCGCGACGCTTGCTGCGGTTGTTCATCGAACTCAACCGGCTGGGCACCGCCGTGGTGATCGCCACACACGACCTCGGCCTGATGGAACAGGTCGACGCACGGCGAATGATCCTGGCCGGCGGAAGGCTGGACATCTATGACTGAGCTCTCCGTCGAACATTTCGAGGGTCAGGACGCCGCGGCGGCAAAGCCCCGCGTCCAGCGCAAAATGGCGCCGATCGTGCCGGCGCAGAACATCGCCGGCCGGGCGCTGGTGCTGGTCATTGCCATCATGACGTTTCTGTCCTGTCTGACGTTTGGCGCAGTCACGCTGGTGCGTGACACCGCCTCCGTCTGGGAGAACCAGATCTCGCGCGAAGCGACCATCCAGATCAAGCCGGTCGACGGCCTCGACATGGAGGCCGCACTTGCGCTGGCCTCGCAGATCGCCGGCGAATTCCCTGGCGTGAAAAGCGCCAGGATCATCGATCGCGAAGCAACGGCCCGACTGCTCGAGCCTTGGCTAGGCTCGGGCCTGAACATCGATGAGCTGCCGGTGCCGCGCTTGATCATCATCACCATCGACGAGAATAGTCCGCCCGATTTCGCCGCACTGCGCGCGGCGATCACGCCGAAGCTGCCGAGTGCCTCGCTCGACGATCATCGCACCTGGGTCGACCGGCTGGTTGCCATGGCCCGCACCACGGTAACGATCGGTATTGCAGTGCTGGCGCTGATGCTGTCGGCGACGGTGCTGACCGTTGTGTTCGCAACGCGCGGCGCCATGGCCGGCAATGGCCACATCATCGAGGTGCTGCATTTTGTCGGCGCCGAGGCGCGCTTCATCGCGCGCGAATTCCGCCGGCATTTTCTGGTCACCGGCATGAAGGGCGCCGCGGCAGGCGGCGCCGCGGCGATCCTGGTCTTCATCGTCTTCTCCTGGTGGTCGTCACGCAACATGGCAACGCCGCAGGCCGACCAGGCGACCGCCCTGTTCGGCAATTTCGCCATCGGCTCGGCGGGTTATCTCGGGGTCGCTGTCATGGTGCTGGTGATCGGCGCGCTGACGGCGGCAACCTCCCATTTCACCGTGGTTACCTATCTCAGCGACATCGACATTCGCCAGCCGGACGCCGGCTAAAGGAAAGATCGATCACGGATGAAAACGCATCGTCACGAAAATTGCATTTTTTTCCTACCAAAGGCCGTATTTCGGGATTAACCATTTCATGATGGACGTTCGGGACTCGACCGATACCGCTGGATGCATGCCAGTGCTGGTTGCGCGCCCGCCTGTATTCGCCGAGCCTGATGAATTTGCCAAGCCGGATCAGTTCGCCGAACGTGGGCGGCTGCTGGCAGGGCGCTCCTTGCGCATCTCGGCTCTCCTTCTGCTGGCCTTTATGGCGCTGTTTGTCGCCGGCTTCGGCTGGTTCGCCAATACCGTCAGCCGCCTGACTACGCCCGCCAATCCGGCAAGGGCCGACGCTATCATCGTGCTGACCGGCGGCCAATCGCGCCTCGACGCTGCGATGGGCCTGCTTGCCTTAGGCAAGGGCGAGCGGCTGCTGATCAGCGGCGTCCATCCCTCCGCCAGCCGCCGCCAGCTTCAGGCCGCGACCGGCGGCGACAAGAGGCTGTTTTCCTGCTGCGTCGACATCGACCGCGCCGCGCTCGACACGATCGGCAATGCCGAGGAAAGTGCCAAATGGGTCGAGGACCATGCCTACGGCACCGTCATTCTCGTCACCAATAATTATCATATGCCGCGTAGCCTGCTGGAAATGGGCCGGCTGCTGCACGGCGCAAGGCTCGAGCCCTATCCGGTGGTCAACACTAACCTCGAGAATGGCGGCTGGCTGACCAAGCCGGAAGCGCTGCGCGTGCTGTTCACCGAATACAACAAATACCTGCTGGCGCTGGCGCGCGGCATCATGCCGGTGAAGCAAACCGAGAGCGTCGCGCTGGCCGACGCCGCAGGCGGAAGCTGAACGGCACCGGCACTTTTATTCCCTGGCTCTTATTCCCTGGCTGCTGCATCCGATCGCAAGCGTGCGATCTCCTGTTCGAGCCGTTCGATGCGCTTGTCGCGTTCGCCGAGCGCCGCCGCCACGTCGGCCGCTTCGAAACGCTGCGGGATGTGCTGCGAGCAATTTGAATCCCAAGCCGAAACCGTAAACAGAATGACCTGCTCGGGTCGCGCCTTATAGTCTTGCGGCATCAGCTTTGCCGTCAGCTCGGCATCGCCCTCGACGACTTGCGCTTTGCCCCAGATCTTGATGCGCTGCCGGTGCGCATAATCGATCAGGAATAGGAAAGCCTGTGGGTTGTCGCTGAGGTTGCCCTGGGTGATGAACTGCCTGTTGCCGGAAAAATCGGCAAAGCCGATCGTCCGTTCGTCGAGCACCGTGAGGAAACCGGCAGGCCCGCCGCGATGCTGGATGTAAGGCTGCCCGTCCGCATTGGCGGTCGACAGAAAGACGCTGGTCTGCGCCTCGATGAAGGCGGCGAGATCGGGCGTAATTGCCGCCTGCCAGCCGCCACGCTCCTCGACACGGGCATAGGCCTGGCGCGAGCCCTTGCGCGCCTGAATCGCCTTCACCGTCGGGGTGAAAGCAACATCGCTGGTGTGAGCGTTCATGGAAGCCTCATCAAGCGCCGAGCTGCGCTGCATTGCTAGTCAGGAAAATACGTCCTTCCATCTTCGAGATGCAGATGCCATATCTGCAATCCATCCTTCCGTTTTCCGGAAGGGCAAATTTTCGGGAGAGCTATGGATCGCCTCCAGTCCATGTCGCTTTTCGTTGCCGCGGCGGAGACAGGCAGCCTCTCGGCTGCCGGGCGCCGCTTCGGCATTCCGCTGACGACGGTCAGCCGCAAGGTTTCGGACCTGGAAAAGCACCTGAAGACACGGCTGTTGAACCGCTCGGCGCGGCAGCTGTCGCTGACCGATGCAGGCCACGCCTATCTCGCCGCCTGTCGTCGCATTCTCGATGAGGTCGGCGAGGCCGAGCGAATAGCCGCCGGCGAATACAGCGCCCCGACCGGCGAACTGATCGTCACTGCGCCGATCGTATTCGGCCGCCTGCATGTGCTGCCGGTCGTCACCAGCTTCCTCTCCGCCTATCCTGAGGTGAGTGTGCGGCTGACACTCGCCGACCGGATAACCCAGCTGGTCGAAGAGCACTTCGACCTCGCCGTCCGCATCGGCGAGCTTGCCGATTCGAGCCTGATCGCCACCCGCCTGGGTTCAATCCGCCGCGTCGTTTGCGCGAGCCCGGCTTATCTCGCCGAGCACGGCACACCGAAAACGCCGCAGGAGCTTGCAGCACACAGTGCCATCACCTTCGAAGGGCTCACCGCCGCAGCCTGGAGCTTCGCCACCGGCAAGACCGAATTCAGCGTGCCGATCCGCTCCAGGTTACGGGTCAACACGGCTGAGGCAGCGATCGATGCGGCGATTGCCGGCGTCGGCGTGACGAGGCTGCTTTCCTACCAGATCGCCGCCGCAGTCCGGTCGGGTACGCTGCGCCCGGTGCTGCAAGAGTTTGAGCCAGACCCATGGCCGGTGAGCCTCGTCCATGCCGGCCAGGGGCTACTGCCGGTGAAGCTGCGCGCATTCCTCGACTTCGCCGCCCCGCGCCTGAGACAGCGCCTGCTGCAGGCCGCATGGGAAACGTGACGAAGACGGCCCTCGCAAGGCCGGGCCGATCGCCCGCCTCGCAGCGTTTCCTTTTTGCGGGCGCTTGGTGTAACCAACGCACACCTCCTCACCGGGCACTTGCTGTATGCTGTATTTCCGCTCGCTGGCGTTCAATCTCGCCTTCTACCTCAATTTGATCGTCCAGATGATCCTCTGGACCCCGTATTATTTCCTGTCGCCGCGCCATCGCGCCTGGTTCGTGCCGAAATTCTGGTCGCGCACCAGCATGTGGCTCTACGACAAGATCGCCGGCACCAGAAGTGAGATCACCGGCCAGGAAAACCTGCCTGACGGCTCTTTCATCCTGGCGCCGAAGCACCAGTCCTTCTGGGACACGATCGCTTTCCTGCCTTATCTCGACGATCCCGTTTACATATTGAAACGGGAGCTGACCTGGATCCCGTTCTTCGGCTGGTACATTTTGAAGATGCGGATGATTCCTGTCGACCGCGGCAGCCGCTCGAAGGCATTGAAAATGGTGATCGCCGCGACCAAACAGGAATTGGCGCGCAATCCGCGTCAGCTGATCATCTATCCCGAGGGCACGCGCCGGGCGCCGGGCGACGAGCCGGTCTATAAATACGGCATCGTCGAACTCTACACGCAACTTGGCATTCCGGTGGTCCCGGTCGCCCACGTTGCCGGTCTCTATTGGCCGCGCCGCAAATTCCTGCGCTATCCCGGCACGATCAAGGCGCGCTTCCTGCCACCGATCCCGCCCGGCCTCGGCAAGGACGAATTCATGCAACGGCTGATCGGCGAGACGGAAGCCGCCTGCGACCAGCTTCTCGTCGAGGCGGCACAGACGCCGAACCCGCCGCCGATGCCGCCGACGGCAATGAAACGGCTTGGTGAGCTCGATGCGAAACCTGAATTGAAAGGCTGAGACACCCGCCGCGCATGCCAGAAAGGCTCACGGCAAGGCAGCCAGGGCGGCTGTTGCAACCAGCGTCACGGCAAACACCAGATTGATGATCCGCGACGCCAGCGGTTTGCGCAGCAAATGTGCAAAAGCCGCGCCGGCGAGAAGCCACAAGAGATGAATGGCAGCAATCATCAAGGCGAGGACCGCCAGCTTGGCTGAAATAGCAAGACCGCCCGCGCCAGGAGACGCGCCGGCGAACACGGCGGCAATCGCCACATAGGCTTTCGGATTGGCAACGGCCAGAAGGAACCCGCCCAGGAAAGTGGGAGGTGCCGCCCCACCAATGCGTGCCGCCAGCGGCGGCGCCGTCGCTATCTTGAACGCCAGATAGAGGATGTAGGCTGCTGACGCGACCGCCAACAGCGCCGCGAGCTTCGGCAGCGCGGTGAGAACGGCCATGATGCCCGTCGCCACCACCAAAAGCACGAGAACCGTCCCGACAACGATTCCCGAGGCATAGCGCAGCGAACCGCGCAGGCCGAACGCGGCGCCGATCGCGGTGACGCTTATCGTCGCCGGCCCCGGGCTGCCCATGACGATGGCCGACGCCAACACAAGCGCCAGCAATCGCTCCCATAGCTGCTGATCGAGAAGACCCTGTCCGGTCATGCGGCGTCCCTGCATCCTGCGACGATGCAGGGACGGTAGGGCAAGGCAGCGGCGCCGGTCTTGAACGATCGTGCGCGGCTATGCGCTGGCCTTGTCGAGCTCGGCCAGATCGTCCGGGCTGAGCTGCAACGACGCGGCACGCACCAGGCTGTCGAGCTGGTCGAGCGTCGTCGCGCTGGCAATCGGAGCGGTGACGCCGGGCTGTGCCATGACCCAGGCAAGCGCCACTTCCGCTGGCTTGGCCGAGTGTCTGGCTGAAACAGCATCGAGCGCTGAGAGAATGCGCATGCCGCGGGTGTTGAGATAGCCTTTCACACCGCCACCGCGCGGGCTTTTGCCGAGGTCGGCCTCGCTGCGGTACTTGCCGCTCAGAAACCCCTTCGCGAGGCTGAAATAGGTGATGACGCCGATGTCCTCGGCCGCGCACAGGTCGCGCAGCGGACCATCGAAGGACGAGCGGTCGTAAAGGTTGTATTCCGGCTGCAGCACCTCGTAGCGCGGCAGGCCGCGCAGGCTTGCTACGTCAAGTGCGGCCCGCAGCTGGGCGGCGTCGAGGTTGGAAGCGCCAGCATAACGGATTTTGCCCTTGTCGAGCAGTTTCTGGTAAGCGCCGAGCGTTTCCTCATAAGGGGTCGCCGGGTCGGGCCAGTGCGACAGATAGAGATCGACGCTATCGACCTGCAGCCTCTTCAGCGAAGCATCGATGGCCTGTTCGATATAGGCGGCGGACAGGTCCCTCTTACCCTGTCCCATATCCGAACCGACCTTGGTGATGACGACAACCTTGTCGCGGTTGCCACGGCTCTTCATCCATTTGCCGATGATGGTTTCGGATTCGCCGCCCTCGTGGCCGGCAATCCAGCGCGAATAGGAATCGGCCGTGTCGATGGCGTTGAGGCCAGCGTCGACAAAGCGGTCGAGCAGGTCGAACGAGGTTTTCTCATCGGCGGTCCAGCCGAACACATTGCCGCCCAGAACCAATGGCGCGATGGATAGGTCGGTGCGACCGAGACGACGTTTCTGCAAGGCTGATCTCCATGGTGATTCATGCTGGGGCGGGTGGGAGCCGCCGACCGAGCTAACCTATGTCGCACCGTGGCAACGTCAAACGCATAGCCTCTTTTCCAGCCCGCCGGCGCTTCACAAAACCGCGACCCGCCGCGCCGTGTCCGGCCCCAAGGCGCTGGTCCCGGGCATCCAAACCGGCAGCCTCTGAAGAAACGATCTGGCAAGTTTGGCACATAGATTGTCAAATCTGCCAATTCAGACCTTTGCCGGCCGGCCATAGGTTCCGCCGCGCCGACGCAAGTCTCGGCACGGCCTGGCCGGGGCTCAGACTGTTGGCCTCGGATTGTTTGTTATGGAGACCGGCATGAAAGCAATTGTATTTGACGCCATCGGTTCGCCGCGCGACGTGCTCTATGTGGATGACCTGCCGATGCCACGGATCAGCGACGGCGAGGTGCTGGTCAGGATGGTCTCGGCCTCGATCAATCCGGGCGACTTCCTGTTTATCCAGAACCTCTATCCCGAACCGAAGAAGCCGCATTTTCCCCGGCAGATCGCCGGAAACCATGGCGCCGGCATCGTCGAAGCCGTTGGCGCGAACGTCGGGTTGGAACCGGGGATGCTTGTCGCGTTCAGCTATTATGGCAGCTGGGCCGAGTACGCCGCCATTCCCGCCGAATGGCTGATCCCGTTGCCTGCCGGCTATCCTGTCGAACGCGCCGGGCAGATGGTGAACCCCATTACCGCGTGGGATCTGCTGGTGGATTCCCGTGTGCGGCCTGGCCAATGGCTGGCTGTCACGGCCGGCTATTCGTCAATTTCGACAATGGTGATGCAGTTCGCCCAACGACGCGGCATCAACGTCATCGCTCTTGTGCGGCGCTCGCACCAAAGCTTCGATCCGAAGACGCTTGGCGCCGCCGCCACTCTTGACCTTTCGGAGTTGAAGACAAGTATCCGGGAAGCCGTGATGGATATCACCGGCGGCGCCGGATTGAACGGGATTATCGACAATGTCGGCGGACCTGTCAGCGGCGAATTGATCCGCACCCTGGCGCTCGGCGGGCAGATGGTGATCAATGGCGGAATGAGTGCCGAGCGCTTCGAACTGCACAATTTCGACGTGTTGCTGAGCGGCGTCGAAATCAGGGCGAATATCTATCGCTACTTCTTTTCGCCGCCTGCCGAAGCCGACCGGCCTGTCCTATGCGAGATTATCGACACCTTCGGCCAGCCCGGCTTCCACGTTCCTGTCGGCGGTCTCCACCCGCTGACCGAGTTCAAGCTTGCCGTGGCAAACAGTCTGGATCGCGCCGATCTTGGAAAACAGATTTTCAGGATGTAGCCCGCGTCACGACACCGAAAACATCATGGTAACGACAAAAGGCGCTACGTCGCGATCCGTCTCGTCACGTCTTCCAGCCAGTGGTCGCTTATACCCAGTGCTTCGAGGTGCTCCAGCGTGCTGAGCACGTAATCCTCATTCCTCCCCGATTGGCCGACGGCGCCGCGAACGACGGCCGCCGCCTCGGCCGGGTCGAGCGCACCGGCATATTGCTCATGGCTGCGGTCCACGACATAGGCGACGGCGTCGACCGTCTTGCCCCCATCCGTTTCACCCTTGTCGAGGCGAACGCTGAGCACACGTTCGAGATAGACGTTGGTGACCAGCTCGCGTTCGCGCAGATAGGTAATGACCTCGTTGCGCAGCTCGCCTGGAACCCGGAACGCCAGCCCGATGCAGGAGCCTCCGCGGTCGAGGCCGAGCACCAGGCCCGGCCGTTCGCGCGTGCCGCGATGCACGAAAGAATAGACGCAGAGCGAACGGCGGTAGCCATGCAGGCGGGCGCGCCGCGTCTCGACATGTGCGAATCCCGGTCGCCAGATCAGTGAGCCGTAGCCAAAAACCCAAAAATCGCCCATATCGCCAAGCCTGATTGTGACGACCACCTCACCGGTGGTGTTTCAGTCCGTCTACCTGTTGGTGCCGCAAGCGACAGCCCGCCCGTGCCACCCCGCGTTAACGAAAGCCGCAGCATGACGTCAAGTGACGAGCGCCCGCCGCCCAGCCAACGTCGCCGCCTGTTGTGGCTTGCCGCTTTCATCCTCGTGCTGTTCGGCATCTACAGCGCCGGCTGGTTCTACCTGGCGGACCTGGTCGAGAGCGCCACCAAAAAGGCGGTCGCCGATCTCGACGACAAAGGCATCAAGGCCGACTGCGCCAATCTCGCGGTCAGCGGCTATCCCTTCAGCTTCACCGTTTCCTGCGACAGCCTGGCTTACGAGGACGACAGCCGCAACGTCGCGGCATCGACAGGCAAGATCAACGCCGCCACGCAGATCACCCGGCTTCTGTCGCCTGCCGCCGAGCTCAGGGGGCCGCTCAGGACCTCTGTTCCCGGCATGACCCCGCTCTGGATCGACTGGGATGATCTGCGGGCCGACATGAAGCTGTCCTGGCCGCTGCCGAGGCGCCTCTCGCTGCAGGCAGAAGGCCTGTCCGGCCAGACCGATCCGGCAGACGACACCGATCCCGTCTCGCTGTTCAGCGCCGGAACCGCCACCGGACAATTGCGCCCAAACGGCCCGGACATCGACTATGCCGGCAATTTCACCGATCTTGAAATCGACGCGGCGGCCATCGACGGGCGCGTCTTGCCGCCGCTCGACGGCAGCGGCGACCTGACGCTGAAGAACGGCGTCACGCTGATCAAGGCAAATCCGAAGAGCCTGCGCGGCCAGGCGGCCGAAATCCACAAGCTCGATCTGTCGTCCGGAACTGCGCGCATCACCGTTTCGGGACCGCTGTCGGTCGATGACGACGGTCTCATAAATGCCGACCTGACGATCAGGCTCAATGATCCAAAGGCCGTGGCGGCAATCCTCGCCACCGCCATCCCCGAGCAGAAGAAACAGATCCAAACCGGCTTTGCCGGACTGGCGCTGCTCGGCAACCAGCCGTCGATGCCGCTGAAGATCGTCAGGGGCAAGGCCTCGCTCGGCTTCATCCCGCTCGGCAAGATCAAGCCGCTCGACTAGAGCAACTCCAGGAAAAGTGTGAAACGGTTTTCCGTCCGGAATTGCGCAAAACAAAGAGATAGAGCGGTTCGGCGTTTCTGTGAAACGATGAACCGCTCTAAGCCGGGCCGGCCTGCGATCGGCCTGCCGCGGCTTATCCCTTCGGCGGGTGTTCGACTGCCTGGCGGCCGAAATCCGGTACGTCGATATCCTGGCCGGCCTCGATGATCGAGCGGCGGACGGCGCGGGTGCGGGTGAACAGGTCGAACAGTTTTTCGCCGTCGCCCCAGCGGATCGCCCGCTGCAGCGAGGACAGATCCTCGGAAAACCGCGCCAGCATTTCGAGAATGGCGTCCTTGTTGTGCAGGCAGACGTCGCGCCACATGGTCGGGTCGGACGCCGCGAGACGAGTGAAGTCGCGAAAGCCGGAAGCCGAGTATTTGATGACCTCGGACTTGGTCACCGACTCCAGATCGTCGGCGGTACCGACGATGTTATAGGCGATGATGTGCGGCAGGTGCGAAACGATGGCCAGCGTCATGTCGTGATGCTGCGGGTCCATCGTGTCGATGTTGGAGCCGCAGCGGCGCCAGAATTCCGAGAGCTTTTCCAGTGCTGCGGGATCGGTGCCGGGCAGCGGCGTGAAAATGCACCAGCGGTTCTCGAACAGTTCGGCAAAACCGGCGTCCGGTCCCGATTTTTCGGTGCCGGCCAAAGGATGGCCGGGGATGAAGTGCACGCCATCAGGCACGTGCGGCTGCATCTGCGCGATCACCGACGCCTTGGTCGAGCCGACATCGGTGAGGATGGCGCCCTTCTTCAGCGCCGGCGCGATCTCCGCGGCGACCGTACCGGAAGAACCGACCGGCACCGAAACGATAACCAGATCAGCATCGCGAACCGCCTCTTTCGCATCCGTCGTATAGGTGTCGCCAAGGCCGAGTTGGCTCGCCCGTGCCAGCGTCGCTTCGCTGCGCGTCGAAATCGCGATTTGGCCGGCGAGCTCCTCGCGGCGGATGACGCGGGCCAGCGACGAGCCGATCAGGCCGATGCCGACCAGCGCGATTTTTTCGAACATCGGTGATGTCATGGTGTTCTAGCTTTTCAGGAATGTCGCGAGTGCTGCGACAACGCCGCGATTGGCCTCTTCGGTGCCGATGCTCATGCGCAGCGCGTTGGGAAAACCGTACCCGGAAACGCGCCGCAATATGTAGCCGCGCGCACTGAGGTAGTCGTCGGCGGCCGCCGCCGAATGCCTTTTGTCCTCGGGAAAGTGGATGAGGATGAAATTGCCGACGCTCGGCGTCACCCGCAGCCCGAGCCCGCTTAGTTGCTCGCTCAGCCAGGCCAGCCAGGTCTCGTTGTGCGCGACGCTGCGTTCGATATGGGCGCGGTCGTGGATCGCCGCGATGCCGGCCTCGATTGCCGTTGCATTGACGTTGAAAGGCCCGCGCACGCGGTTGATCGCGTCGATGACGTGCATTGGCGCATACATCCAGCCGATCCGCGCCCCGCCCAGGCCCAATTTGGAGAAAGTGCGGGTCATGACCACGTTTTCCGCGCTGCCCACCAACTCGACGCCGGCTTCATAATCGTTGCGCCGGACATATTCGGCGTAAGCTGCATCCAGCACCAGAAGCACGTTTCGCGGCAGGCCGGCATGCAGGCGGCGCACCTCCTGGAACGGCACGTAGGTGCCGGTTGGATTGTTTGGATTGGCAAGGAAGATGATCCGGGTAGCCGGCGTCACCGCGGCGAGGATCGCATCGATATCGGCGCGTTCATCGGTCTCCTTGACCGTCACCGGGACGGCACCGGCCGACTGTATGTAGATCTTGTAGACCATGAAGCCGTGTTCGGTGATGATGGCTTCGTCGCCGGGCGCGAGGTAGGTCTGCGCCAGCAGGCCCAGAATCTCGTCGGAGCCGTTGGAGCAGACGATGTTCGCCGGGTTGAGCCCGTGCACCTCGGCGATCGCTTCCCTCAGGCGCCTGGCGCTGCCGTCGGGATAGACCGCGAGCTTGTCGGCGACCGCGCGCGCGGCCTCTATCGCCTTTGGCGAAGGGCCGAGCGGGTTCTCGTTCGCCGACAATTTATGGACCTTGGCGACACCTTCAGGCGCCGCGCTCTTGCCGGGCACATAGGCTTCGATGTCCATGATGCCGGCGCGGGGCTTTGGACGTGTCTGATCCGGTGTCTGGCTCATTTCATGAAATCCGTCGAGAGTGCCTCCATCCGGAAGCCGCAGCGGAAATACAAGCCGTGGCCCGGAATGTCGAGGGGCGGCAATTCGGGATCAAGAACTTGCCGTTGACGAAGCCATGCGCGAGTCATAGAAGAACGGCTACAGTTCCGTGGTGATTTGGCCGGTCGGCTTGCAGCCACGTTAAACAACTTGCTAAAGGGCCGTTTGCATCTTGTAACCGGCTTTGCGAAGGCATGGCCGGTTTTTTGTTGCCAGACCGGTGGACAACTGAAGGCCGGGCAAGGAGATGTGATGGTCGCTTTGCGCGCGCGAAAAACCAACAACGAGGCCGACCAGCCGTCGAGCCCGGTGTTGCGTTTCGGCGCCGACAAGCCGCTCAAGCTCGACGCCGGCACGCTGCTGTCGCCGTTCCAGATTGCCTACCAGACCTATGGCACGCTCAACGACGCGCGCTCCAACGCCATCCTCGTCTGCCATGCGCTGACCGGCGACCAGCACGTCGCCAACACCAATCCGGTGACCGGCAAGCCGGGCTGGTGGGAAGTGCTGATCGGTCCCGGCAAGATCATCGATACCGACCGTTTCTTCGTCATCTCGTCAAACGTCATCGGCGGCTGTCTCGGCTCCACCGGTCCCGCCTCGACCAATCCCGCCACCGCCAAGCCCTACGGGCTCGACCTGCCGATCATCACCATCCGCGACATGGTGCGGGCGCAGTTGATGCTGGTCGAGCATTTCGGCATCGAACAGCTGTTCAGCGTGCTGGGCGGCTCGATGGGCGGCATGCAGGTGCTGCAATGGGCCTCGAGCTATCCCGAGCGCGTCTTCTCGGCGCTGCCGATCGCCACCGGCGCCCGCCATTCCTCGCAGAACATCGCTTTCCACGAGGTCGGCAGGCAGGCGGTGATGGCCGACCCGGACTGGCATGGCGGCAAGTATTTCGAGCACGGCAAGCGGCCGGAAAAGGGGCTGGCGGTGGCGCGCATGGCCGCCCACATCACCTATCTGTCGGAAGCAGCGCTGCACCGCAAGTTCGGCCGCAACCTGCAGGACCGCGAAGCCCTGACCTTCGGTTTCGATGCCGACTTCCAGATCGAGAGCTATCTGCGCCATCAGGGCATGACGTTCGTCGATCGCTTCGATGCCAACTCCTATCTCTACATGACCCGGGCGATGGACTATTTCGATCTCGCCGCCGACCATGGCGGCCGGTTGGCCGATGCCTTCGCCGGCACCAAGACGCGCTTCTGCCTGGTTTCGTTCACTAGCGATTGGCTGTTCCCGACCGAGGAGAGCCGCTCGGTCGTGCACGCGCTGAACGCGGCCGGCGCCTCGGTATCGTTCGTCGAGATCGAGACCGACCGCGGCCACGACGCCTTCCTGCTCGATGAGCCCGAACTGTTCGCCGCCATCAAGGGCTTCATCGCCTCGGCCGCGCGGGCGAGAGGGCTCGGCGCATGACCCCGAAAAGTTGCGGATTGTTCGGATCAGGACCATGTGCCAGGCATCAGCGCATGACCCCGAAAAGTTGCAGGCTTTTCGGATCAGGGTCATGTGCCGAGCAAGAGCCGAAGGCATGAGCGTCAACCGCGCCCAGCGCGTCGACCTCGAAGTCGTCGCCGATCTCATCCCGCCGCAGTCGCGGGTGCTGGACGTCGGTTCCGGCGACGGCCTGCTGCTCGAATTGCTGCAGGAGACCAAGAAGGTCGATGGCCGCGGGCTGGAACTGTCGCAGCGCGGCGTCAACGAATGCGTGGCGCGCGGCCTGTCGGTTATTCAAGGCGATGCCGACAAGGATCTCCAATTCTATCCCGACAAGGGTTTCGACTTCGTCGTTCTGTCGCAGACCTTGCAGGCGACCCGCAATCCGAAGCTGGTGCTCGACGAACTGCTCCGGATCGGCAACCGCGCCATCGTCTCATTCCCGAATTTCGGCCACTGGCGGGTGCGCCTTTCGCTGCTCTTCAACGGCCGCATGCCGGTGACCAAGGACCTGCCCTATTCCTGGTACGACACGCCCAACATCCATTTCTGCACCATTCGCGACTTCGTCAATCTGTGCGACGAGCTTGGCGCGACGGTGGAAAAGGCAACCGCGCTCGACGCCAACGGCCAGCGGATCGGCTTCTCCATGCCTTGGTGGTTCTGGAACTTTTTCGGCCAGCAGGCGGTATTCCTGCTGAAACGATAGGTTTGACAGGCAGAAGCAACGAACCTCAGACCTGCGCAAGAAACCATATTTTCAATTTTCAATCCAATGAAGTTGCCCGGCATTCTTTGTTGCTTTAACAGGTCTCAAACGGGTTGGTTTGGGGGAAGCAATGAAGACGTTAGTATTAGCAACAGCTTTGATGTCGGCCACTTTGATTTCCGGATGCACGACGTCGAAGACCGATTTCCAGAATGGACAAGTCGCGTTGAGCGGCAGCCCGGCGCTGAAACGGCAGGCGATCCAGCGGTGCATGACCAAATTCAAGATGCGGTTCGGCAAGGTTGAAAGGGCAAACCTCGCCGCGCTCATGAACGTCCCGGATGCCGGATTGGAACACACGTTCTGCACGCGATTGATGAACGGCTTCGCGAACGGCAGGATCAACTACTCGGATTACCTGGCTGCATTGTCGCATGGCGACATGTCCAACGCGATCAAGGTGCTGCAGGGGCGGTGAAGCTGCCGATGCAGACGCGATCCAAATTCGGTGCCGCCAGATAGATGGCGGCACCATAGACGCCGGTTGTACCCGATCATTCCCTCTATTCAAGCACGTCCGTGGCCTTGTGCGGGTGCTGGACGCCATCAACGAAGACCACGTCGGACCGGGAATTGCCGGTACGCAGCGGCAATATCTCCTGATAGGCGGGCGAGTCGTACCATGCACGTGCCTGCTGCCGGTTGGGAAACTCGATGACTATGAGATAGCCCGGCCAGGTGTTTTCAACGACTTCCACCTCGCCTCCGTGCACCACGAAGCGGCCGCCAAACGGTTCCAGCGTGGCATCGATCTTGTGCAGGTACTCGACGATCTGCGGTCCCGGCGTGACCTGGCGCATATGGGCGACGGCGTAGGCGGTCATGGCGTAACTCCTTGTGGTCGAAGGCCGGACAACCGGCTTGATGGGAGCAGTTTGCCGAGACGTCGCGCACAGGTCGATTACCCCCGAGGTAATGACACTGAATACAAAACCGACGCGCCGCTGCCGTCAGCTGAAAGATATTTCCGCCTGGCACCGATGATTTCCACCCACCTGCGCTGTCCTTATCGATGAGCGCGCCTGGATGGTCCGGCGGCCGGGAATAGAGAGGTGATCCATGGGATCGTTGCAAAATCAGAATGTCGTCGTCGTCGGAGGCAGCCGTGGTGTCGGCCGCTCCATCGCGGAGGCCGCCCTCAAGGAGAAAGCGACGGTGCTGGCCGTCGCCCGCGGAAAACAGGCCCTGGCGCAATTTGCCTGGGAGGTCTCGGGCGTGAAGACGCTCGCGGCCGATGCTACGATGGACTCCGCCCCGGATAAGGTCTTCGCCGCGCTTGAGCCGGACGTACTGGTGATCTGCGCAGGTGCGCTGGCGCCTTCTGCGCCGGTGCATGAACAGAACTGGAAGGCGTTCTCGGCAAATTGGGACACGGACGTCAAGGCGTCGTTCCTGTTTTGCCGGGCCGCTCTGCGGCGTCCGCTCAAGCCGGGGACCCGGATCGTTCTGATCTCCAGCGGCGCGGCCTTGACCGGCGGACCACCGAACGCCGGCGGCTATGCTGGCGCAAAACGCATGCAGATGTTCCTGGCCGGTCATAGCCAGAAGGAGGCCGACCGGCTTGGCCTCGGCCTGCGCTTCATGGCGCTCGCGCCGATGCGCATCATGCCGGAAACCGGCGTGGGCAAAGCCGGCGTCGACAGCATAGCGGCCTATATGGGCATCCAGCCGGCGGACTTCATCGCCGCCATGACCGACATGCAAACGCCGGCCGATGTCGGACGGGCGGTGGTCGCACTCGCCACCGGCCAGCCGCAAGGCAGTTCCTTCATGGTGAGCGGTAGCGGGCTTGCCCCGGCCGCCTGAGGGGCGCGTAATGCAACGCTCGCTCGTAACCGCACAAGCCACATGACAGACGCTCAACCACCTCTGGAACCATCACGCCAGCCGATCCTCGATCGGCTGGCCTTCGAGAAGGTCACGGCCGCGCATCGCCGCGAGCTCAAGCTGCATTGTTATCGCATGATGGGTTCGCTGCACGAGGCCGACGACCTCGTCCAGGACACGTTGCTTCGCGCCTGGCGCGCAAGATCGGAGTTCGACGGGCGAGGTTCGGTTCGCGGTTGGCTCTACATGATCGCGACCAACGGTTGCCTCAACGCCATCAAGGCGAGGTCGAGGGCGCGTCGCATTCTCCGGGAACCCGGACGGCAGCCCTCGCACGGGGCGGCCATAGGCGGGCCCATAGCCGACATCGCCTGGCTGGAGCCCTACCCCGACGCCGAGCTTCCAGACGTTGCCAGCAGCGAGCCAGGTCCGGAAGCCCGTTACGAGAGCCGCGAGGCCGTCCAGCTCGCCTTCGTCGCGGCGATCCAGGATCTGCCGCCCAGGCAGCGCGCCGCGCTGCTGCTTGCCGACGTCCTCGGATGGTCGGCTGTCGAGACGGCGCGTTTGCTGGGCGGATCGACGGCTTCGATCAACAGCGCGTTGCAACGGGCCCGCGCAACGCTGGCGACGCGCTATCCTCAGGGACGGCCGGCCAGCCGATCACGGCCCAGCCCCGAAGAAGGCCTGCTGCTCGAACGCTACATGCAGGCCTGGCAGGCCGCCAATCTCGACAGCTTGATCGAGCTGCTGCGTGAGGACGCCATCTACACCATGCCGCCTTGGCGTGAATGGTATCAAGGCCGCGAAGCGATCCGCGGTTTCTTCGAGACCGTCTGGCCGAGGTTTGGCGGCTTCCGCACGCTGGCCACCCGCGCCAATGCCCAGCCGGCGGTCGGGGTTTATTCCCGCAGCCACGATGGCCCTGAATGGCGGGCCCATTCCCTGCATGTGTTCGACGCAGCCGAGGGCGGGATCGCTTCCTTGACGATCTTCATAGGGCCGCTCGGGCCATCTCTGTTCCCGGCCTTCGGCCTGCCACCAGCCTAGCTTACCCCTGGGCCAGCCTTATCGGTCGAGTTCCGGGAAATAGGGGTCCGAGAAAAACCTTCGGTCGCGCTCACCTTGCAGGCAGTCGATCGGTGCGTCGATGCGGATCGTCCTCGGATCCACCTTGGGATACTCGATGCCGCTGACCTCGAGGATCAGTTTGCGGCGAGTGGCGGTGGCGAATTCGGAAGCAGCATAGATCGGCAGCACGAACGAGCCCGGCCCGCCGGTGACGCATTCGGCATAGTACCGGTCGAGATGGCTGAAGGTGGGTGACGGGCTGACCAGGATCGGCAGCCCGTTGATGACGATGCCCTTCGCCAGCGCCGCATCGCGTGCCGTTGTGACCGGCAAGCCGGTGTTGTTTGGGCCGTCCCCCGAGACGGCGATGACGCGGCGGTTGCCGGTGAAGGCCGTGCCGTCGAAAAGCTCGGCGCCGAAAGCCACAGCACCGGAAATCGAGGTGCCGCGAAAGCTCCTGAACGGGCGGGCCGCGATCTTGTCGGCGAAAGCGTTGGCGCTCTCCTTGCTGTCGACGACCTGCCAGGCAATGACCGCATCGTCGCGGATGGTGCCGGCCCATTCGAAATAGGCGATGGCGATGCGGCCGAAGGTACCGGCACGCACGGCGTTGATGAAGTCGGGGTGGCGCAGCGCCGCGACATAGCCGGCGCGCTGCAGGGCAAACTCCCTTTCATCCATCGACTGCGAGATGTCGACGGCCAGCACCAGCTCGACATCGACGGCAATTGCATTGGCCGGCGCGGCCGCAGGTGCCGCCGGGGTGCAGGCAAGGCAGGCGAGCAGGGCGAGTGCGTCAAGCATGGCCGATCGGAACGTTCCCATCTGAAACGATCGCGACAGTTTTTCGCCGCGATCGCGGCGAAATAAAGCTTGCCTTCTATTTCTTTCGGCCGGTCGAGGCGATCGCCGGGGGCGGTTCGATGGCACCTGCCCTGATACGGGCCGGCTTGAGTGGCGGTTGGCCGGCATCCTTGACGATGGTCAACGCCCGCCGGAAAAAGCGGGCATTGTGCTGGCCGCGGCCGATATTGAGGATCGCGGCGTCGGGAAGGCGCTTCTCCAGCATCGACAGCACTTGCCTCAGCGTTGGGCCGTCGAACGCGTCCAGCGCCTCGTCGATGATCACCCATTTCGGCCGTCGCAAGGCCAGCCTGGCAAAGGCCAGCAGACGCTGCTCGTCGTCGCTGAGCTCACGCTCCCAGCGCGCCGAGCGATCGAGCGAGGACGACAGGCGTTGCAGCCCGACATCGGCCAGCACCTCCGAGATCTCGGCATCGCTCGCCTCCGCCGCGCCGTCTGAATGGTTGAGCACCTCGCGCAGCTTGCCGAGCGGGAAATAGGGGGTACGCGGAACAAAGATCGGCGCTTCTCCGGCCGGCATGCCGATCCGTCCGCTGCCCCATGGCCACAGACCGGCAATGGCCCGGAAGAACAGCGTCTAGCCGGCGCCCGGATCTCCGGTGATCATGACCCGGTCGCCGGCGCGGATTTCGACATGCGGCTCGGCAAGCTTGGTGCATCCCTCCGGCGAGGCGACCTCGAGTTTCTCGAAGGTCAGGCTGCCGTCCGGGTTTTCGCCGAACGAAATGCGCCTTTCCGTATGGTGCAGCGCGTCGGTGTCGGCAAGCGCGATGCGGAAGTCGGCGACCCGCATCAGCGTAGCGCGCCAATCGGCGATGCCGCCGATATTGTTGATGAACCAGCGCAGCGACGAATGGACCTGGTTGAAAGCGCCGACTGCCATCATCAAGCCGCCAAAGCTGATATCGCCGGCGAAATAGACCGGTGAGGCGACCAGGATCGGCGCGACGACAGTGATCCAGCCATAGGTGTCGGTAACCCAGGAAAGATTGATCTGGGCGCTGTAGATGCGCCGCATGGCGCCCAGCACCATGCCGAGATCGAATTCGAGCCGGCGCCTGGCATCGGCCTCGCCATGCGCCAGCGCGATGGCATCGACATTCTCGTTGACGCGAACCACCGAGGAGCGCAGCTCCGCTTCACGCGTATAGCGATCGTTGTTGAAGCGGATCAACGGTCGCCCGACCAGCCAGCTCAACCAGGAGGCGGTGCCCGCATAAAGGATCGCCGCCCAGACCATATAGCCGGGTATGGCCAGCGAATGGCCGCCTATGTGGAAGACGAAGCCGGAAGACAGCGACCACAGGACCCCAACGAACGAGGCAAGCAGGATGCAGGACTGCAGCAGGCCGATGCCAAGACCGGTGGAAAGATCGGAGAGATGCCCGGCATCCTGCTGCAGGCGCTGGTCGGGATTGACGCCGATGGCGCCGGCATGGGTCAGCCGGAAGGCACGCGCCGGCCGCATCCATTCGTCGATCAGGTCGAGCGTCAGCGCCTCGCGCAGCTTCAGGCGGAGCATCTGGTCGAGCCAGGTCTGGCCGACATTGAGCACCACAAGCCCGCCGGCGATGCCGGCAAAGACCAGAAGCTGATGCAGGAAAGCCGGCATGTCGCGCCGCGCAAGCGCGTCGTAGAAAGGCTGGTTCCAGCGATTGAGCAGAACCTGCCCGATCGAGCTCGCCACGATGACGGCGACGATGCCGATCGCTGCCCAAAGCAATTGTTTTCGCACTGGCGAGCTGGTCAGTGCCAATTTGATTGTTGCCAGCTGCTCACGCAGGCTGCTGGCTTCGATCGACGTGGCAAGCTTCTGGGCGCTGGCCTCGACATCCGGAAGATCAGCCATGAGTGGATCCTTGCATTCGAAAGCGATGCTGAAACCCGGTCATAGAATCGACCGCGTATGCCTTCAATCCGGCAGCCAACCCGTCCGCGACAGACAATGCATGTCGCGCAAAAGTGTGCAGCGGTTTTGCGATAACGACATGCATAAAACAACAACCTAAAGCGCGTCGTACGAGGCCGGTCTAATGCGACGCGCTTTTGGTGAGAAAAAGCCTGCGTCGGATCACGAACGCGTCATCCTGGCGGTGTCGGACGTCCGGCCCGCGACAGCCCGGCCAAGCGTCGGCGCGCCATGCGGCGAGAGAACCGGCACGAAGACGCGGCGGGACGCGCGCTGGGCAACCGGCACGCCTTGATAGAGCCGCTTCTGCGCCTCGACAACGATAACGCCAGAAAAGATCGGCCAGAAGCGCCGGCCGGCGCGTTCCAGCACATTATGGAACTGCATCATGAAACGTCGCGGCGACGGCGGGAAGAACAGCGCATCGGACCACGCCGCCGGCGTGAAATTCGCTTCGCGCAGCAATTCGGTCAGCTGGCCGCGCGAGAACGGCCGGCCATTGCCGAAAGGCGTATGCTCGAAGCGTGCCCAGACGCCGCGCCGGTTGGGCACGACGATGACGACACGGCCGGCCGGCGACAGCACCCGCCAGATCTCGTTCAGCGTCTCGCGCGGGTTCTCGACATGTTCGAGCGAATGGACGAGCAGCATGCGGTCGATGCAGGAATCGACCAGCGGCAGTTCCTCGTCGAAGACCAGGGCAGTCGCCGTCGGCCCGGTCGCCGGCCAGACCACCGCGCCCTGCGTTGCCGGCATGAAGGCAAAGACGCGCTCGGCATCGCTGCCGAAGCGCTCCAGCCACGGCAAGGTGTAGCCGAGGCCGACCAGCCGCTCGTTGGGCACGACGGCCCATATCGAGGACAGCGCCATGGTGATCGAGCGTTCGGCCAGGCGGCCGAGCGTGGTCGAATAAAACGAACGGAGATCGACAATGTCTGAATGCATGCGCGGAACGGTAGCTTCGAAGCAGTCCAAGTTCAACAAAGGCAGATGACATCGGCTGGCAGGCGCCCTATGTCTGCGGCAATAAAGGGAGAGATGCGATGCCGGTCGAGATCGAACAATTCATGTGCCGCAGCGACAATTTCGGCGTGCTGGTGCACGACCCGAAAAGCGGCCAGACGGCGCTCATCGATGCGCCCGAGGAGGCGCCCATCCTGGCGGCGATCAAGCGCACGGGCTGGACCCCGACGATGATCCTGACCACTCACCACCATCTAGACCATGTCGAGGCCAATCTGGCGCTGAAGGAGCGTTTCAAGCTGCGCATTGTCGGGCCGGAAGCCGAAAAGGCAAAGATTCCCGGCATCGACGAAACTGTCGAGCAAGGCTCGGTGGTCCATCTCGGCGACGAGCGGATCGAGGTCATCGCCACACCCGGCCATACCGCCGGCCATGTCACCTATCATCTGCCGGCGTCGAAAGTGGCATTCGCCGCCGACACGCTGTTTGCGCTCGGCTGCGGGCGGCTGCTCGAATGCAAGCCGCCGGTGATGTACGAATCCCTGAAGAAGCTCGCGGCGCTGCCGGCCGACACGGTCGTCTATTGCGGCCATGAGTATACGCTGGCCAACGCCCGTTTCGCGCTGACCGTCGACCCGACCAATTCGGCGCTGAAAGAGCGCGCCGCGAAAGTCGAGGCGTTGCGCGCCGACGGCAAACCGACGCTGCCGACGACCATCGGCGAGGAACTGTCGACCAATCCGTTCCTGCGCTGGCACGATCCGGCGATCCGCAGGCATCTCGGCCTCGAGAACGCCTCCGACGCCGAAGTGTTCGCCGAGATCCGCAAGCGCAAGGACAATTTCTGAGCGGCGCCAGGAGCTAGGGTCATGACCAGTTCCGCCGAAATCATCGCCCTGCTCGGCCTGAAGCCGCATCCGGAAGGCGGCTGGTATGCCGAGACCTTTCGCGACGGCGCGGCAGGCACGCGCGGCCATTCGACGGCGATCTATTTCCTCCTCGAGAAGGACCAATTGTCGGCCTGGCACCGGGTCAAGGACGCGGCCGAGGTCTGGCATTTCTATGACGGTGCGCCGCTGGCGCTGTCGATACACCGAGAAGGCGGTCCCGTCATCGAGGAGATCCTCGGTACCGCGCTTGCCGCAGGCGAGCGGCCGCAGATCGTCGTGCCGGCGGGCTGGTGGCAGTCGGCGCGCAGCCTCGGCGAATGGACCCTGGTCGGCTGCACCGTGGCGCCGGGTTTCGATTTCTCCGCCTTCGAACTGGCCGAACCAGGCTGGCAGCCGGGAACGCCTAAGGCACCTTAGCCCAGCAGCAAACCCAGCGTGATCGCCAGCTGGCCGACGTAATACAGCGCCCAGACCCCATGGCGCACCCAAATGCGATGCGGCGAGATGGCGGGCAGCAGGAACTTTTCCGCGGCGTGCAGCCCGTCGGACAGCATGAGCAGGACGATGCCGCCAATGACCCAGACGCTGTTCAGGGTGAGCGCCGCAATGCCCATGCCAAGCAACGCCGCGACATGGATGCCAATCGGCAAACGCAAGGCCGGGCCGATGCGGCGCCAGAGCGCGAAAACCATCGCCAGCGCCAACACGGCCATCGCTAGGGCAATAATTCCTCGCCACGGTTCGGCCGAGAGCAGCCCGAGGCCGCTGCCGGCGCGCAGGAACAGCACGACGTAAAGCACATGCGCGGTAAGAAAACTGGCCGTGCCGCCAAGAAATGCCTTCTCGCCGTCGCGCGACAGGAAGGCGTCGCCGATGGCACTGGCGCCCAGCGCGGCGACGAGCAGCCATGGGCCGCCCTGCTGCGCGACCAGCACCGCCAGCATCGCCACCGCCAATGTCCTTGCCGCCGACCGCGAAAGGCGCGGCGGCATGCCGAGGCTGAACGCGTAAATCACCGCCGCCGCCAGCGAAAACAGCAGCGTCGCATTGGCATTGGCATCGATGCCGCCGGAAAACGGCATCACGCGTTTGCCTCGCTCGCGGCCCTCTTGCGCAGCAACAGCGATTTCGCCGCCAGTGCCGCGCCGCCGGTGATCAGCACGCAGGCGGCGAGGATGCGCCATGACGGCTCGGCGAAGCCGGCGGTGATCAGCACCAGGGTGGACAGCAGCGGCGCGGCATAGCTCGCCGCCCCCAGCACCTGGATGTTGCCGCGCTTGACGCCGATGTCCCAGGCATAGAACGCCGCCCCCACCGGCATCAGACCGAGGCCGAGCACGGCCAGCCACTGGCCGGCGCCGTTGGGCAGCACCGTTTCTTCCAGCAACAGATGGCAGACCAGCGAAAGTGCCGCGGTGGCGGCGCAGAACCAGGTGACGATGCTGGTCGGCACCGACGGGAAGCGCCGCGACAACAGCGAATAGGACGACCACAGCACCGCGCAGACGCCGGCCATTGCATAGCCGAAGGCATAACGCGCATCGAAGGCAAGCCCGCCGCCCTTGGTGACGATCAGGACCGTGCCGGCAAGGCCGAGCAGCGCGCCGGCGACGTGGTTCCAGGCCAGCCGCTCGCCCGGCATCAGCGCCGACCCCAGCACGATCAGCAGCGGCCACAGATAGGCGATCAGGCTGGCCTCGACGGCCGGCGCATTGCGCAGCGCGGTGAAATAGAAGAAGTGGTAGCCGAACAGGCCGGCAATGCCGATCGCCCAAACCTGGCGCGGTATCTTCGCGGCGCCATCAGCTGCCGGCATGAACAGCCGGGCAACCAGCCCGACGCAAGTGCCGATCGTAAAGGTGATTGCCGAAAGCAGGAACGGCGGCACGGCGCCCGAAGCATCCGTAAGCAGCGCCAGCAGCGCCCACATGGCGACCGCGGAGAAGCCGATCAGTGTTGCGCGCGCCATACCGGTCGCCCCCTGCCCATCGTTGGCGGCGCACCGTCACGCCTATTCGTTTGCTTCGAACCGCTCCGCGCTGATCGTCAACGGGCCGATTTGCGTGCTGACCGTGGCGCGGATCGGCGCATATACGCCGCTTTGGCCGACCGGTGCAAACGTCACCATGATGCGGCTGCGTTTCTTCAGGTAGTTCAGCGCCTTGCGGTTCTTGCGGTAACCGGCCACCGGCTCGAAGCCCAGCCTGCAGGTGACCGTATCGCCCTTGTAGCCGGCCACCGAGATCGACCCTTTGGACTCGTAGGTCAGTTTCAGATCGGCACGCATTTCGCCGTCATAGAGCTTCACCGTGCGCCCGCAGACCTGGTCGAGGCTGTCGGCATGGATGACGGTGGCGGCCATCGGATCGAGGACCGATACGAGATGGCTGCCGGCCAGCGGTATCCAATTCTCGGGATTGCGCTTCTTCGGTTCAGGCACGACCTTGGTCGAGGTGACGACGCCGTTGGCAAACTGGATGTCGATCATCGATGCCTTCTTGCCGGACGTGTAGTCGGCGTGGAACGCTTGCGGCTGCAACTGCTTGCCCGAAATCTTGCCCTTCGACGAGATCGTGCCCCGCGTATCGTCGAACAAAGTGGCGAGCCCGGCGGCGGAAACGCTGCCCTCGATCGAATAGGTGTCGCCCTCGTAATGGCTGGAGAATTTCGCCTTGGCCACGGAGAGGCCGAGGAACGACACCGAATACTCGCCCGTGAAGGATTGCGGCTCAGCGGCCGAAGCCGTTGTCGGCGGCGCGACGGCCAACAGCACGACCAGGGCATGGAGGAAAGAACGAGGCATGGGCGGGTCCTTGATTGTCGACCGGAGACGGGCGGCTCCGATCTGGCATGTCCCTGTGCGACCGCTTATAGGCTGAATTCCGGCCTTAATGTGAAGGCGGCGTCGGCAGGGACGGTGGGGCTGGTCGACGGCCAAAATAAAAAACCCGCCTCGACGGGCGGGTCGTTGGAGCCAATTAGCACCATACCGAAATTAGTAGCATAGCTGCCGGCACAAAGCAAGAACAAAATGTGGCCACCTGGAAAATCGCGACAGGTTTGCGCAGCCCCTCATCGCCCTGCCGGGCACTTCTCCCCGTATAGGGACGGGGAGAAGGTCGCCTTGCAAACGGTTTCGCCAATTTGCGGAGTTGCAGAAAGCGCCGAGCCTGCGGCCCAGCCCCTTCTCCCCGTCACTATACGGGGGAAGGTGCCGGCAGGCGGATGAGGGGCAGCGCCGGCATCGGTCATCTTTTGATTGATTCCCTTGGCACTAACCAACCCCAAGCTTGACGCCTCGGCGAAATGCAACTATGGAACGCCAACTTTTTCCATAAGGCCGCCTGACCGAAACCGCGCGCCACCCGGCGCGGGTCGAATGTTTGGCCAGGACCGAGAACCGAAGGTTAGAACCATGTCCCGCACCTGCGAACTCACTGCCAAGGCAGTCATGTCCGGCAACAATGTGAGCCACGCCAACAACAAGACCAAGCGTCGCTTCCTGCCCAATCTCGTCAATGTGACGCTGATCTCGGAAGCGCTGAACCAGAACGTGCGCCTGCGCATTTCGGCCAACGCATTGCGTTCGGTCGAGCATCGCGGCGGCCTCGACGCCTTCCTGGCCAAGGCCGATGCCAAGGAATTGTCGCAGCGCGCCCGCCTATTGAAGAAGCAGATCGCCAAGAAGATCGCCGAGCAGCCGGCCGCCTGAGTTTTTCGGCGGCAGCGCCTTCCAGGGCGGGGTCCGAACTCCGGATCGCGTTCCGCTGGTTCCATTACCCAGGATAAAAAAATGATTTTCCTCTCGCGGTACCTGCCCTTCGTGGCGGCCATGGCGCTCGTCGTCGTGGCCTCGAACATCCTCGTGCAGTTCCCGATGCAAGGTTCAATCGGCGGGCTGTCGCTGGCCGACATCCTGACCTGGGGCGCCTTCACCTATCCGTTCTCCTTCCTGGTCACCGATCTCGCCAACCGCCGCTATGGGCCGGCGGTGGCGCGCAGGATCGTCTTTGTCGGCTTCATGACAGCGGTGATCTGCTCGATCGTCATCCCACCGCTGCTGTTTCGCCACGGCCTGATCGAATTCGAGACCGCCGCCGACCGGCTGGTGCGCATTGCCGCTGCCTCGGGCGCCGCCTTCCTCACCGCGCAGTTGCTCGACGTCACCGTATTCAACCGGCTGCGCCGGCAGAGCTGGTGGCGCGCGCCGATCGTCGGCACGCTGGTCGGCTCCGTTTTCGATACGGTGGTGTTTTTCACCGTCGCCTTCGCGGCGGCGTTCGCCTTCGCCGGGCCCAACGACGGCTTTGCGCTGGAAACCGCGCCGCTGATGGGCGTGCTGCCGGTCGAGACGATGCGCTGGATTTCCTGGGCGCTCGGCGATCTCGGCGTCAAGCTGGTCATAGCGGTGGTGGCGCTGATCCCCTACCGGCTGCTTGCCGCCCGCTGGAGCCAACCGGCACTGGCAGCATGATCCCGAACCAAAGGTCCGCGTTAGCGAAAAGTGGGAACCGGTTTTCGGACAAGATCATGCTCAAAGGCTATCGAGCATGATCCCTTGGGTCCAGCTTGATTCGGCAAAAACGCCTGACGGCGGACGGGAACTCCGCCTGAAGCGGCGCGGCGGCGAATTCTCGATCATGCTTGGCGCCAACGAGCTGATGAACAGCCGGCTCAGCGGTTCCGAAGAGGCGCTGGCGAAACTGTCCTGCCAAAGGATTGCCGGCCGCCGGACCCCAAACATCCTGATCGGCGGCCTCGGCATGGGCTTTACCTTGCGCGCGGCGCTGGCCGAGCTCGGCGACGATGCGCAGGTCACCGTTGCCGAATTGGTGCCGGCGGTCGTGGCGTGGGCGCGCGGCCTGATGGCCGAAGTTTTCGACGGTTGCCTTGACGACCGGCGTGTCGGCATTCGCGAGGCCGATGTCGGTCAGCTCATCCGATCGCAAGCTTCGGCCTGGGACGCGATCCTGCTCGATGTCGACAACGGCCCCGAGGGCATCGTCTACAAGGCCAACGATGCGCTCTACGGCGCAGCCGGCCTGATCAGCGCGAGAGCAGCTCTCAAGCCCGGCGGTGTGCTGGCGGTCTGGTCGCAGGGCCCTGACGCAGGTTTCACCCGAAGGCTCAAGCAGGCCGGCTTCACGGTCGAGGAGGTCAAGGTGCGGGCTCACGGCAAGCGCGGCGCCCGTCACATCGTCTGGCTCGCGACCAAGGGGCAATAGGCCACCACCTCGCAATCCGGGCGGGCCTTGGTGGACGCCGCCCGGTACACCCGCGAACCTCTACTTCGCCTTCTGAAGCTCGGCGGCGAGCGCCTGCAGCAGCCCGCGTGTGCCCTCCTCGCGCCCTTGCGCTGAATCGACGCCATCGAAGAACGCACCCTGTTCGGTATAGGTCAGGCGGGTGCCCTCGCCGGAAGGGGCAAGCTCGACCGTGGTGAGCGACGCCGACAGCGGCTGCGCCCCGACCGCCATCCGGTATGAAAATACGATGCGCCGGTCAGGGACGATGTCCTGGAACTGCGCATCGAGCCTGATCTCCGGGCCGCCCTGGTAGCTGAACCGCGAAACCTCGCTGCCGCCGACACGGAAATCGAAGGTGAATTCGGCGATGGTGAAGCCGTCGCCTTCGACGCGCCAGCGCCGCACCGTCGCCTTGTCGGCAAAGGCGAGGAAGACGCTCTCGGGCGATTGCGGGTAGGTCCGCTCGATCGTGAAGCTTGAATGGATGACGGACTGGTCGTTCACGGGGGCAATCTGGTTCATTTCTTGTCGTCCTTTTCCTGGTCGTGGAGTGTTGCGTCCGGTTGGTCAGTCTCCGCCAGGATCTGGCCGAGACGGTCGAGCTGGCGTTCGGCCGGTGTACGGCGCGCGGCGATCCAGTCGGCGAGCGGGGCCAGCCCGCCGGGCTCGATCCGGCAGGTGCGCACGCGTCCGACCTTCTCGCTGCGGATCAGCCCGCACGCTTCCAGCGCCTGGAGATGCTGGAGCACGGCAGCGAAGGTCATGCCGAACGGCTCCGCCAACTGGCTGACGGTGGCCGGCCCGCGGCTCAGCCTTTCCAGGATTGCCCGGCGCGTCGGCTCGGCAAGAGCCCGCAGGATGCTGTCGATCTCGGAACACTTAAGCATGGACTTGAGTATTTCGCCGATGACACAAATTGTCAAGTCACGACTAAAGTATTTTTTCAGATGGTGAGAGCCGGCTGGAAAACCCGCGACGCGGGTCATTGCCAGGGGAAATTGCCTGCGCTGCAAAACGGCGCGGAAATGCCAGCGATGCTGTCAGCCAGCAGGCCTGTCGCGCGTCAATCCTCGTGCAGCACAAATTCCAGGTAAAGATTGCGCTGCAGGATCGAGTGGTTGTCATCGGACATCAGCGACACGATCAGCGCGCCATCGTCGCGGGTCCAGACGTCGAGCGCTTCCATGTTGTCGATCTGGTAGCCCATGTCGGCTTCGAGCAGCACCGGCCCGTCGGCGACGGCGCCCTTCTCGACGCCTTCGCCATAGATGCGCCGCAGCCGCATCTTGACGCCGCCGGCCATCGAAAAACTGCGCTCCAGAAGCAACAGGTCGCCGTCCGGCAGGAAGGCGCCGTCGGTGATGTCGAAATCGCCATTGCGCTTGACGGTGAAGACGCCCTTGTGCGGCCCTTCGATGATCGCGGCAAAGATGTTGCCGGCCTTGTCGAGGCTCTTTTCCGACACCACGACCAGTCCGCCCGCGTGCTGCCCGTTGGGACTGGCGCGGGTGACGGTCTCAAAGCCGCGATTGCGGCGAAGTTCCCAGGCTGGGATCAGGAAGTCCAATTGCCTGAACGGCACCTTCATGCCGTCCGGATCGATCTTGAACTCTGCGATACGGTGATCGCCCTCGAAACCGACCGTGGCAATACCGTCCTTGACCGCGAGGCCTTCGGCATCGACCGCCCATTTCTCGTCGATCGGCTGGCCGGCCGCATCGACCATCTGCTGCATGCGAAAATTCTGGATGCCGGAAGGCCGCTTCTCGGCATCGTGGACGAGGGTGCCGAAGAACCAGAAGCCGGTGTCGGCGACGCCGATGAAATCGCTGCCGGGCTCGAGGAACCGAAGTGCCGACAGCGCGCCGAAATCGCGCGTCGACGAGGTCATTTCGAGCCCGCCGATGAATTCGAGCGGCCCGAACTGTTTGTCCGGCCGGCCGATGTGGAATTCGCTGATCGGCCGTGCCGTGATTTCGGCCGGCTCGACCGAGGCCGGGCCGGCAGCGACAGCTGGCGCCAAACTGATGCCTAACAACGCACTGGCGGCCAAAAGCTTCTGCCAAAAGCCGCCGCGGGAAAAAATCATCCGGCGCGCCGCATGCCGCCGCGCCGCGTGTCGCGCACGGTTTCCTCGGCGAACAGCGAGGCCAGCTGCTCGGTCATGGCGCCGGCCAGTTCTTCGGCATCGACGATGGTGACGGCGCGGCGATAGTAGCGGGTGACGTCGTGGCCGATGCCGATGGCCAAAAGCTCGACCGGCGAGCGCGTCTCGATGAGTTCGATGATGGCCCGCAGATGCCGCTCGAGATAATTGCCGGGGTTGACCGACAGCGTCGAATCGTCGACCGGCGCGCCGTCGGAGATCATCATCAGGATCTTGCGCTGCTCCGGCCGCGCGATCAGCCGGTTGTGCGCCCACAGCAGCGCCTCGCCGTCGATGTTTTCCTTGAGCAGGCCCTCGCGCATCATCAGGCCGAGATTGCGGCGCGCCCGCCGCCACGGGTGGTCGGCGGATTTGTAGATGATGTGGCGCAGATCGTTGAGCCGGCCGGGGTTCGGCGGTTTGCCTTCCTTCAGCCATTTCTCGCGCGCCTGCCCGCCCTTCCAGGCGCGGGTGGTGAAGCCGAGGATTTCGACCGAGACGCCGCAGCGTTCCAGCGTGCGCGCCAGGATGTCGGCGCAGGTCGCGGCGACGGTGATCGGCCGGCCGCGCATCGAACCCGAATTGTCGAGCACCAGCGACACCACCGTGTCGCGGAATTTGGTATCACGCTCCTGTTTGAAGGACAGCGGCTGCATCGGGTCGATGACGACGCGCACCAGCCGTGCCGGATCGAGATAGCCTTCTTCGAGGTCGAAATCCCAGGAGCGGTTCTGCTGCGCCATCAGGCGGCGCTGCAGCCGGTTGGCCAGCCGCCCGACGACGCCGGAAAGGTTGGCGAGCTGCTTGTCGAGGAAGGCGCGCAGCCGGTCGAGCTCCTCCTCCTCGCACAGTTCCTCCGCACCTACGGTCTCGTCGAAGGCGGTCGTGAAGACCTTGTAGTCGATCTCTTTCGGCAGATTGGTGAAGGGATTGTCGTTGCGGCGCGCCTCGCCCGGCGTCTCCGCATCGGCGTCGTCATCGTCGGAGAGATCCTCGGCGGTGGCGTCGGAGGCTTCCGTCTCGGCCGATTGCTCGTCGTCCGACGATGCCTCGGTATCCTCGGATTGCGACTGCTCGGAGCCGGAATCGTCTTCGCCGCCCTCCTCGCTCTGCTCCTCGCCTTGCGGCTGGTTTTCGTCGTTGTCCTCGGAGTCTTCCGTCTCCTGGTCATCGCCGAGCTCCTCGGCCATTTCCATGGAGGCGAGCATCTCGCGCACGACGCGGGCGAACGCCTGCTGGTCATCGAGCTTTGCCGACAGCCCGTCGAGGTCGGCACTGGCCTTTTCCTCGACCCAGGGGCGCCAGAGATCGACCAGCCGTTCGCCGCTCTTCGGCACAGTGCGGCCGGTCAGCTTTTCGCGCACCATCAGCGCCAGCGCTTCCTCGATCGGCGCGTCGGCCTTGTCCTTGACGTCGACGAGGTTGGCCCTGGCGTATTTGTCCTCGAGCATCGAGCCGATATTGTCGGCGACGCCCTGCATGGCGCGGCTGCCGATCGCCTCCACCCGGGCCTGCTCGACCGCGTCATAGATGGCGCGGGCCTGTTTGCCTTCCGGGGCCAGCCTGGTGTGGATGCGCGAATCGTGGCAGGCGCGCTTCAGCGCCATGGAATCGCCGAGCCCGCGGGTGATGGCGATGTCCGCCTTCGACGCTTTCTTCGGCAGTTCCGGCAGCCGGGCGCGGCTGCCGGCCAGCGCCGGCCGATCCTTGGCGAAACCGACCTCGAGATCCTTGTCGCCGGCGATGGCGCGCATGCAGACGGTGACGGCGCGCTTGAAGCTGTCGTTCTCAGCGCCGGTCTTGGATTTGTTTCGCGTATTGTCGCCCGGACCCGCCATCGAGACTCTGCTTAGCCCAGCACCACATTCGCCGCCGATTCCGGCAGATCTTCGCCAAAGGCGCGTTGGTAGAACTCGGCCACCAGCGAGCGTTCCAGCTCGTCGCATTTGTTGAGGAAGGTCAGCCGGAACGCCATGCCGATATTGCCGAAGATTTCGGCATTCTCGGCCCAGGTGATAACCGTGCGCGGGCTCATCACCGTCGACAGATCGCCGTTGATGAAGGCCGAGCGCGTCATGTCGGCGACACGGACCATCTTGTTGACGATCTCCTTGCCCTTGCCGTCGCGATAATGCTTGGCCTTGGCCAGCACGATGTTCACTTCATTGTCGTGCGGCAAATAGTTCAGCGTGGTAACGATCGACCAGCGGTCCATCTGCGCCTGGTTGATCTGCTGGGTGCCGTGGTAGAGGCCGGTGGTGTCGCCCAGCCCAACCGTGTTGGCGGTCGAAAACAGCCGGAAGGCCGGGTGCGGGCGGATGACCCGGCTCTGGTCGAGCAGCGTCAGCCGGCCCGACGATTCCAGCACGCGCTGGATGACGAACATCACGTCCGGGCGGCCGGCATCGTACTCGTCGAAGCACAGCGCGACATTGTGCTGATAGGCCCAGGGCAGGATGCCATCGCGGAATTCGGTGATCTGCAGCCCGTCCTTGACGACGATGGCGTCCTTGCCGACGAGATCGATACGGCTGACATGGCTGTCGAGGTTGACGCGCACGCAAGGCCAGTTGAGGCGGGCGGCGACCTGCTCGATATGCGTCGACTTGCCGGTGCCGTGATAGCCCGACACCATGACGCGGCGATTGTAGGCAAAGCCGGCGAGGATCGCCATGGTCGTGTTCTTGTCGAACAGGTAGTCCGGATCGATGTCGGGGACATGCTCGCTCGTCACCGCATAGGCCGGCACCACCATCTTGGAGTCGAAGCCGAATGTCTCCTTCACCGACACCGTGGTGTCGGGCAGGTTGGCGATGTCGCGATCGACCTTGTTCATCTCTATCAACATCTCCACAAGCGAAACGCCGCGTTTCGCCGGCAATCGATTTTGTTCGGGGGCGGTCTTAGAGCCTTTTCCAACCTTATGAAAGTTGGAAAGCGACACGAACCGTATGGTCGCTCAGCACAAACCTGCCTGCTTGAGCACGCGATACGCCTGGAGCACATCGCGGAACCGGTCTTCCGAACCTCTGTCGCCGCCATTCGCATCCGGGTGGTGGCGTTTCACAAGTTCCTTATAGCGCGCCTTGATATCCTTGCCAGTTGCCTTTGTATCAAGGCCAAGCGTTTCCAGTGCCTTGGCCTCAAGCGGCTTGGCCTTGCGCTCGCGTGCTTCGCGCGGGTCCTTCGGGCCTTTGAACAGGTCGAACGGATCGCGCATGCGATTGTAGTAGCCGGCGCGGCCGGAGCGCGCCTGTGCGAAGTCGGGCGAGGAGCGTGTCGAGGCACCGTTGACGCCCATTTTCCAGGTCGGCCGGTGGCCGGTCATGGCTTCCTTCTGGAAGCGGGCGATCTCGGTATCGGGAACGCCCGAGAAATAATTGAAGCCCTTGTTGTACTCGCGCACGTGATCGAAGCAGAACTGGAAATACTCGCCTTCCTTCATCCGTCCGACCGGGGCACGGTGGGTACCGGCCTCCTTGCAGCCATCCCACTGGCAGATCGGCGAACGCGACTTCAGCTCCGCGTCCTTCTCCGGGCGGATGCGAATCTTCTCGAAATATTTTGGGTACGGCTTCATCTCACCCATTTATGGGCTGTTCGCGGATGCGAAACAAGAATTGACATTTTCGCGATGATCGCCCTAACCGCTGAATCGCGGCATAAAACCGGCGAATTGCGAATTTTGTGCGATGACATAGATGTGGTGAAGGGAAGCGGCGATGTCCATACAGGCAACGATGGAAGACAAGCTGAAAAAGGCGTTTTCGCCGGAACGGCTGGCCGTCATCAACGAAAGCCATCTCCATGCCGGGCATCATCATGTGGATTCCGGCCATCACGCCACCTTCGACGGCACCGGCGAGACGCATTTTCGCGTCCGCATCGTCGCGCCAGCCTTTGCCGGCATGAGCCGCGTCGAACGTCACCGCGCCGTCAACACATTGCTGGCCGAGGAATTGAAATCCGGCGTGCACGCCCTGGCGATCGAGCCGGCGGCGCCCGGCGAAAAGACCCGCTGGTAATTTCAGCCGAAGCTCGCCCTCAGGAAAGCCATCACCGCGGCGGTCAATGCATCGCCCTCGGTGCCGAAGTCGCGATTGATCGACATGTGCGAATAGGCGCTGCCGTCGAACAGCGTGACCCTGGTTCCGGTGGCGCGCAGACGCCCGGCGAAGGCCTGCGCATCCGCCGCGCGGGCTTTCGCGCGCGAATGGGCGATGAAGGTCGGCGGGTGCTTGCGGCCTTCGACGTAGGTGACAGGCGACAGCGCGCGCCACTGCGCCGGATCGGGAAAGGCGCGGGCATAGACCCCTGCCATGCCGCCGCTTCTGGCCAGCGCCTCCAGATCGTAGGCCCTGGTGTCGTCGAGAACCAGCGCCGCGACGCCGGGCAGGCCGCCGCGCAGCCCGGTCAATGCGACGAGATGGCAGCCGGCCGAATGGCCCATGGCGACGATCCGGTCCGGATCGCCGCCATGCCTGGCGATGTTGGCGCGGACGTAACGATAGGCCAGTTCGACATCTGCCGCCTGGGTGGCGACGTCGGCCTTGGGCAGCATCCGGTAGTCGATCGAGACGAAGCCGAAGCCATTGTCGAGCAGGAATTGCGGCTTGGCATTGACGTTGCCGCGGTTGCCGACTCGCCAGGCGCCGCCATGGACGAAAAAGACGACCGGCAGGCCGCTTGCGCCGTCGCGGGAATAAATGTCGAGCTTGGCCGGCCCATAGTCGAAGGTTTCGGGCGACGGCGAACGCAGCCGCAATGCCGCCGCAGCCTGTCCCGGCAGCAGCGCCGCCATCGACGCCAGAAGCAGGCTTCGCCGATCGATCTTCATCAACGCCTGACTGCCCACGGCTGCCACAAGGTGCGCACTGTCATTCTCCAAGCATCGCCGGCTTGATCCTCAGCCGCGCGATACGGTTCTTGTCGCGCTTCATGACGACGAAGCGCTTGCCGTGAAACGTAAAGGCCTGCTTTTCGTCCGGGATCGACTGCGCCTCGTGGATGACAAGGCCGGCGATGGTGGTGGCTTCCTCGTCCGGCAGGTTCCAGTCGAGCGCCCGATTAAGGTCGCGGATCGGCACCGTGCCGTCGACGACGACGGAGCCGTCGGCCTCCTGCTTGACGCCCTGGATGTCGATGTCGTGCTCGTCGGCGATCTCGCCGACGATCTCCTCGATGATGTCCTCCAGCGTCACCAGCCCTTCGACCTCGCCATATTCGTCGACGACGATGGCGAAATGCGCCTTGCGGCGCAGGAAGGCATTGAGCTGCTCCTGAAGCGTCGTGGTGTCGGGCACGAACCACGGTTTCGACGCGATCTTCATCACGTCGATCCTGGAAAAATCGTTGCCGACCTCGTTCAGCGCGCGCAGCAGATCCTTCGCGTGCAGCACGCCGACAATGTTGTCGAGCGAACCCTTCCACAACGGCATGCGGGTGTGCGGGCTCTGCAGGATCTCGCGAACCACCGCTTCGGGCGGGTCGTCGGCGTTGACCGAGCGCATATTGGTGCGGTGGACCATGACGTCCGACACTTCGAGCTCCTCGAGGTCGAACAGGCCGCCGATGCGGGCGCGGTCCTCGCGCACCACCTGGCCGTCGCGGCGGAAATCGTCGACGGCGCCGCGCAGTTCCTCGCGCGCAGAGCGCTGCGGCTCCATGCGTTGCAGCTCGTAGCCGAAGGCGGCGAGCAGGCGCCGGCGCAAGACGAAGCCCAGCACGCCGAGGCCGGCGAGCACGGCAGCCGCGATCCAGCCGGCCTGGCTCATCCCGGCCGGCTTTCCTGCCGACCCGGATGGTTCTCCCGGAGGAACGCCAGCACTTCCGAGGCCGGCACATCCCTGGCGATGAAGGCCTGGCCGACGCCGCGCGTCAGGATGAAGGTCAGCGCGCCGCGCGACACCTTCTTGTCCTGGGTGATGAAGGAGAACAGCGTCTCGGCGTCGGGCAGTTCGCCTGGAATGTCGGCCATCCGCCAGGGCAGACCGACGGCGCGAAGATGCGCCTCGACACGCGCCGCGTCGTCGGGGCTCGCCAAATTGAGCCTTGACGAAAAGCGGTGCGCCAGCGCCATGCCGATGGCGACGCCCTCGCCATGCACGAGCCTTGCGCCGTCATAGCCGATCGCCGCCTCCAGCGCATGACCGAAGGTGTGGCCGAGATTGAGCAACGCGCGGTCGCCGGTCTCGAACTCGTCGCGGGCAACGACGTCGGCCTTGGCACGACAGGCCTCGGCGATGGCCGCAGCCCGCTCCGGCCCGCCGGCAAACACTTGACGCCAGTTTTCTTCCAGCCAGGCGAAAAACTCGGGCCGGTCGATCAGCCCGTATTTGGCCAGTTCGGCATAGCCGGCGCGAAACTCGCGGATCGGCAGCGTGTCGAGCACTTCGGTGTCGGCCAGCACCAGCTTCGGCTGGTGGAATACCCCGACCAGGTTCTTGCCGCGCTTGCTGTTGATGCCGGTCTTGCCGCCGACGGAGGAATCGACCTGCGCCAGCAGCGAGGTCGGAACCTGCACAAAGTTCATGCCGCGCCGCGCGATGCCGGCGGCGAAGCCGGCCAGGTCGCCGATGACGCCGCCGCCGAGCGCGATGACGACATCGCCGCGCTCCAGCTTGGCGGCCAGCACGCCGTCGACCACCTCCTCGAGATGCGCAAAGCTCTTGGTCTTTTCGCCTGGCGGCAGCGTGATGACGGCATGTTGGATGCCACCGCTTGCCAGGCCGGCCGCAAGCGCTGCGAGATGCGCGCTAGCGACGTTTTCGTCGGTGACGACCGCCGCCCGCGTTCCCGGCAGACGGCGCGAGATCTCGGCGCCGGCGCGTGACAGCAGGCCGGGGCCGATCAAAATGTCGTAGGCACGCTCGCCAAGCCCGACTTCGACAGTGACCGTTGCATCAGCGCTCACGACCGCACCTCGTCAATATCGGCAACGCCGAGATGGCCGCGCAGCGCGTCCACCACTTCGGCGGCAATGATCTCCTTGCGGTCGTCGCGGGTCGGCACGATGACATCGGCCGCGGCATAAACCGGGTAGCGTTCCGCCATCAGCCGTTCCAGCACGGCGCGCGGATCGGCGCTTTTCAGCAGCGGCCGGTTCTGTTTCTTGGAAACGCGCTCTATCAACAGGTCGATCTCGGCTTTCAGCCAAACCGAAACGCCATGGCTGGCGATCGCCTCGCGCGTCTGCGCGTTCATGAAGGCGCCGCCGCCGGTCGACAGCACCTGCGGCCCGTGCTCCAGCACACGCAGGATGACGCGCTGCTCCAGTGCCCGGAACTCCGCCTCGCCATAGCGCTCGAACAGGTCCGGGACGCTCATGCGCGAAACAGTTTCGATCTCCTGGTCGCTGTCGATGAAGGGCAGTGCCAGCATCGCCGCCACCTTGCGGCCGATCGCCGTCTTGCCGGCGCCCATCAGCCCGACAAAGACGATGGAACGGCCGCCCAGCCGGCCGAGCAGCGCGGCATGGCTCTCGCCCGGAGGATTTGCTGGTAGCGCGTTCATGCTTCTAGGGCCTCTTTGGCGGCGTATCGACATCAAAAGCCTGTTTGCGTCAAGCGCGGCGCAACCGGGACTATGGGCTTCACCCTTGAATTGGCCGGATTGGCGTCTCATAAGGGCACAGGGTTGGAAATGCAGAATAAGACGACGGGCGAAAATTAATGCCAACACTGTTTCGCTTTGTCGTGACGCTCGCGATTCTGGCCGGCATTGTCTATGGCGCGATGTTCGCCTTGGTCATGTTCGTCGAGCCGAGGAAGGCGGAAATGAGCGTGCGTATCCCTCCAGAAAAGCTCAATCCCAAAAAATGAACAGCGCCGCCCGCATCGAAGCCTTCCTGGAGATGATGAGCGCCGAGCGCGGCGCGGCCGAAAACACGCTTTCCTCCTATCGCCGCGACCTCGAAGACGCTTCCGCCGGGATCGGCGGTGGGCTTGCCGCTGCCACCAGCGCCGACATCCGTGCCTATCTCGACGACATCGCCGCGCGCGGCTTTGCCGCCACCTCGCAGGCGCGCAAATTGTCGGCGATCCGGCAGTTCTTCAAGTTCCTCTACGCCGAAGGCCTGCGCGGTGACGATCCGACCGGCACGCTGGACAGTCCGAAGAAGGGCCGGCCGCTGCCTAAGACGATGAGCGAGGCCGATACCGGCCGGCTGCTCGACCGCGCCGCGCAGGAGGCGATGGACCCCTCCATGCATGACGGCGACAGGCTGGCGGCGCTGCGCCTGCACGCACTGGTCGAGGTGCTCTACGCCACCGGCTTGCGCGTTTCGGAGCTGGTCGGCCTTCCCGTGACGGTGGCACAGCGCGACGACCGCTTCTTCATGGTGCGCGGCAAGGGCAACAAGGAGCGCATGGTGCCGCTGTCGGCCAAGGCGCGCGCGGCGATGCGGACCTGGCTTGCCGCACGGGCAACGGTGCCGGCTTTTGCCGACAGCCCGTTCCTGTTTCCGGCCGCCGCCGACAGCGGCTATCTCTCGAGACAGGTCTTTGCCCGCGAGCTGAAAGCGCTTGCCGCGCGGGCCGGCATTGCCACGGCGAAGATATCGCCGCATGTGCTGCGCCATGCTTTCGCCAGCCATCTGCTGCAGAACGGCGCCGATCTCAGGGCCGTGCAGCAGCTGCTCGGCCATGCCGATATTTCAACGACGCAGATCTACACGCATGTGCTGGAGGAGCGGCTGGTGCGTCTGGTCAACGATCATCATCCGCTTGCCGACTAGGCGTCATATCGCTATGTGAGAACGACGCTCCACCGCGCCCAGCCTGCATTTTCGGGCTTGCGTCAGTCATTGCCTTCCGACTTGCCGGTTCGCCCAAGAATGTACAATTACCTCGATTTCGAAAAGCCTGTGCAGGATCTCGAAGGCAAGATCCTTGAGCTGAAGAAGCTTGCCGAGAACGGCGAGGCGGTCGATGTCGGCGATGAGATCGCCCGTCTCGAGAAGCGCTCGCGCGATGCGCTGCGCGACGCCTACAAGGCGCTGACGCCATGGCAGAAGGTGCAGGTGGCGCGCCATCCGGACAGGCCGCATTGCATCGACTACATCAAGGGCCTGCTTACCGATTTCACGCCGCTTGCCGGCGACCGCAATTTCGGCGAAGACCAGGCGATCGTCGGCGGCTTCGCCCGCTTCCGTGGCGAGCCGGTGGCGATCATCGGCCAGGAGAAGGGTTCCGATACGGCAAGCCGGCTGAAGCATAATTTCGGCTCGGTGCGGCCGGAGGGCTACCGCAAGGCGGTGCGGCTGATGGAACTCGCGGACCGCTTCCAGATCCCGCTGCTGACGCTGGTCGACACGGCCGGCGCCTATCCCGGCGTCAACGCCGAAGAGCGCGGCCAGGCAGAAGCCATCGCCCGCTCGACCTCGGCCTGCCTTGGCCTGAAGGTGCCGTCGATCTCGGTGGTGATCGGCGAAGGCGGCTCGGGCGGCGCCATAGCGATCGCCACCGCCAACCGCGTCTACATGCTCGAACACGCCATCTATTCGGTGATCTCGCCGGAAGGCGCCGCCTCGATTCTGTGGCGCGATACCACGCGGTCCAAGGATGCTGCGACCAACATGAAGATCACGGCGCAGGACCTGCTGGAGCTGAAGATCATCGACGCCATCATCGCCGAGCCGCTCGGCGGTGCCCATCGCGCCCCCGAAACGGTGATCGCCGCCACCGGCGACCTCATCGCCAGGACGATGAAGGAATTCTCCGGCGCCAACACCGACTTCCGCGAGCATCGCCGCGAGAAATACCTGGCGATGGGCCGCAATCTGTAACCAACGCAGACACGCAGCCTGAAATGTGGCGGCGTGAACCAGTTTCGCCACAAAAATGCCGCTGCATTCGGCTCAGTGAGCTTAACGTAAGGGGACGCGCCGCATGCTTGCGGTAAGGAATTTTCAAGGTTAACGGGCTTAAGGTCCGTCAGCGGTCGGTTTAGCAGCTGCGGCATCCGCGGCGCAGAGATGAAGACGATAGCCATATCCATGTTTGCCAAGCTTGCCCGCACCGGAGTTCTGATCGCTGCGATCGGCGTCGCCGGCTGCAATGACGCTTCGATGAAGGATTTTGCGCCGCAAGCCAACAAGCCGCTGCCGGACAAGATCCTGGCCGAGATGAAAGCCAAGGGCATGATCCGCACCTCCTCGGTGATGGCGCGCATCTTCAAGGAAGAAGGCAAGCTCGAAATCTGGAAGGCCAAGACCAACGGCCGCTACGACCTGGTCGCCAGCTACGACATCTGCAAATGGTCGGGCAAGCTCGGCCCGAAATTCACCGAAGGCGACCGCCAGGCACCGGAAGGCTTTTACACGGTCCGCCCGGCACAGATGAACCCGCGGTCGAATTACCACCTGTCCTTCAATATCGGCTACCCGAACGCCTATGACCGCGCCAATGGCCGCACCGGTTCCAACCTGATGGTCCACGGCGCCTGCTCGTCGTCGGGCTGCTATTCGATGACCGACGCGCAGATCGAGCAGATCTACGCTTTCGGCCGCGACGCCTTCCAGGGCGGCCAGACCGAGTTCCAGATCCAGGCTTTTCCGTTCCGCATGACCGCCGCCAACATGGCGCGCTATCGCAACGACCCGAACTACGAATTCTGGAAGATGCTGAAGGTTGGCTACGACAATTTCGAGGTCACCAAGGTGCCGCCGAAAGTCGACGTCTGCGAGAAGCGCTACGTGTTCAACCAGGTTGCGGCCGACGGCTCGACCTTCAATCCGACCGGCCCTTGCCCTGTGACCACCCAGCCCGATTCGCTGAAGAGCGCCATCAACGCCTATCAAAGCACCTATGAGGCGGCCTTCAACGGCGCCATCAAGGCCAGCGTGCCGGCACCCAAGCCGACCATCGCCGGGATCAAGGAAGCCAGCATCGTTTCCGACTGGTCGAAGCGGCGTGCGCGCGGCGAACGCGTTCCGATCGAGCCGCCCTCGCTCAACCCGGACGGCACGGTGGCCGAAACGGCGCGCATGGGCCGCATCGATTCGCCGGCGGGCCGCAAGATGGCAGCGCTCGACGCCGAAAAGGCTGCCAAGCAGAAGGCCGAGGAACAGCGGCTTGCCGCGATAGAAGCGGCGAAGGCAGCGAAAGCGGCAGCCAAGGCACAGGCCTTGGCCGAGAAGGAAGCTGCAAAAGCCCAGGCGCTAGCCGAAAAGGAAGCTGCCAAGACCGCCGCAGAGATGCCTGTCGCCACCGCCACCGTAGCGCCATCGGACGCCGCCCCGGCAGTCGAAACGCAGGCTGCGGACGCCGAAAGCACGGCGACAAGGTTGAAGAAAAAGCTGCTCGGCATGTTTGGCGGCTGAACTTCATGCTTGAGCAAGAAGATGGGGGCCAAGAAGACAGGCCCTCAACCAGCCCCGCCGCCGTCTACGACCTCAAAGGCCTGAACTGCCCGTTGCCCGTGCTCAAGGCAAAAAAGCGCCTGGCCGCAATGCAGCCGGGCAGCCGGCTGTGGCTCGAAACCACCGACCCGCTCGCCGTCATCGACATTCCCGCCTTCTGCGCCGAGAGCGGCCATCGACTGGTCGAAACGGCGGCGGCGGCAGGCGGCCACCGCTTCCTGGTCGAGCGCGGCGGCTGAACGCGTAATCTCCCCCCTGTTTGGACCGGAGACATCGCGAACAGGTGTGCGAGGACATCGCGAACAGTTTGGCGCGCTTTGCGCCGGGAGGTTCGGGATGCCATTCGAGGACACGAGCGCGATGAAACAGAAGCTGGAATTTGTCAGGTTGGCGAGCGCGCCGGGAGCGAATGTGAGCGCGTTGTGC